>JAICEP010000504.1 GCA_025924095.1 Sorangium sp. | reverse complement strand
GCCATCGTGCCGCGCGGCCAGATGTGCGGCGGCGTGGGCGGCGCCCGGAGCGGCCCGCCGCACTCGCCGGCTCCGGCGCCGCGCGCCGCGGCGGGCGCGGCGCCCCCGACCGCGCGGCGCGATCGCGCGCCTTCGGCCCCCCCGCTCCCGCTGCCGTTCGCCGCGCGCGAGGAGGATCTCGCGTGGCTCGACGCCTGCCTCGCCGACGTCGAGGGCTCGGTCGTCGCCGCGCGCATCGTCGGCGATCACGGCGTCGGCAAGACCCGGCTCCTCCGCGAGTTCCTCGACGTCGCCGCGAGCCGGGGCGACATCGTGATCCAGACCGGCCCGGACCCGTGGAGCGCCGAGGTCGGCTACTACGCGCTCCGCTGGGCGATCGCCGGCCTCGCCGAGCTCCCGTCCGACGGCGGCAACGCGTCGAACTGGAACGGCGCGACGCCGGAGGCGCGGCGCGGGCTGCTCGAGATCTTCGGCAAGGGTGACCGCGCGACCGACGTGCGCAGGAACGCCTGGAACAAGCCGGCCGTGGGCGGCCTGTCGCCCGACGATCGCCGCTTCATCGCCGCGGAGGCGCTGCGCTGGGCGCTCTCGCGCGCGCAGCAGTCCGCCTTCCCGCACCGGGTATTGCTCGCGGTCGACGATCTGCACGCCGTCGACGGCGCGAGCCGGAACGCCTTCGCCGACGTGATCGCGGAGCCGCCGCTCGCGGCGCTGCTCATCGTCGCCAGCCACACGCCCGGCTTCGAGCCGGAGTGGGGCGGGGCCGTGCGCACGCTCGGCGGCCTGCCGAAGGACATCGCGCTCTCGCTCCTCCGGAGCAGCATGAGCCTCGATCACCGCGCCGCCCGCAAGACGCCGCAGAGCACGGGCGGAGCGCGGCCGTCGCCGCGGCGCGAGCCCGCGGACGGCGCGGCCGATCAAGCCGCGCTGGGCCTGCCGCCGAGCGCGACGACCCCGGCCGGCGCCGGCGGCGAGGCCGCGACGGTGCCGCCGCTCTACATCGACCAGCTGGTCCGCTACACCCTCGAGGGGGGCAGCGATCCGCCCGCGCGGATGGCCGATCTGGTCGCCGCGCGGATCGAGCGGCTGCCGCAGGACGCGCGCCGCACGCTGCAGGCGCTCACGGTCATCGGGGACGCGGCGGATCGGGCCACGCTGCAGCGCCTGCTCCCGGACATCCGCGCCTTCGACGATCTGCTCGGCAAGCTCGTCGCGGCGGGCATGATCGAGGAGCACGCGAGCGGCATCCGCACCGCTCACCCGCTGCTCCGCGACGTGACGCTCGCGACGATCCCGGCCGGCGTCCGGCGCGATCTGCACGCCAAGGCGACCTTCGATAGCGCGGGCGACCCGCTCGCGCTGCCGCTCGAGGTGCAGGCGATCCACGCCTACCACTCGCAGAACGCGTTCGTCGCGCTGATGCTGCTCGAGCAGACGGCGGATCGCTCGGCCGCGCGCGGGGACACCGCCGGCAGCGTGCTCGCGCTGCGCCGCGGCCTCGATCTGGCGCGGCGGGAGATCTTCCGGGGCGAGCTCGACGATCCGGTGCGCGCCGTCCTCATCTTCAGCCGGAAGCTGGGCGAGGCGCTCGCGCGCGCCGACGATCTCACCGACGCCGACGGCGTGCTGCGCGAGGCGCTCGATCTCGCCGGCCCCGGCGGCCCCGACCGCGCGCTCGTCCTGGGCGCGCTCGCGCACGTGGCGCACCAGCGCGAGCGCACGAGCGAGGCGTCGATGTATCTCCGGGAGGCGATGGACCTCGCCCGGCAGAGCGCCGACAGCGACGTGGTGCAGTCGCTCGACAAGATGCGGCGCGAGTGGATGGCGCGTTGAGCGAGAACCGGTGAACAGCGAGGAGCGAGCGCAAGGGTCCCGATCTCCGGCGAACGCAGCGGCGCCCGCGGCGCGCGCGCCGTTCATCGCGCGGTGGGACCTCGACAAGACCTACCTCAGGACGGACTTCGAGACGCTGCGCGACCTCGTGCGGACCGCGATCGAGCGGCCCGATCAGAAGCGCACCGTGCCGGGCGCCGGGTCGCTCCTGCGCGAGCTCGGCCGCGCGGGCGTCGAGACCCACATCCTCTCGGGCAGCCCGGAGCAGCTCCGCTCCCGCATCGAGCAGAAGCTGCGGCTCGACGGCGCGCGCTGGGCGTCGCTCACGCTGAAGCCCAACCTGCAGAATATCCTCCGGCTGCGCTTCCGCGCGCTGCGCGGGCAGCTCGGCTACAAGCTGCCCGCGCTGCTCCAGCGCCGCTGCGAGCTCCCGAGCCAGCGCGACCCGGACGGCGCGCTCATCCGCGAGGTGCTCCTCGGGGACGACGCCGAGGCCGACGCGTTCGTCTACTCGCTGTACGCCGACGTCTGTGAGGGGAGGGTCACCCCGCTGGAGCTCGGCGAGGTGATGCGGCTCGGGCACGCCTACGACGACACCATCCTCGATGCGACCCGGTTCGCGAGCTACGTCGAGAAGGGCCCCGTCGTCGAGCGCATCCTGATCCACCTCGATCGGCAGTCATCCCCCTCGGATTTCCGGATCTTCGGCGACCGGGTCGTCCCCTTCTACAACTACCTGCAGGCGGCCTTCGTGCTCCACGAGGACGGCCGGATCGCCGCGCACGCCGTGCTCCGCGTCGCGCAGGATCTTGTCGTCGCCCACAACTTCGACAGCGTCGCGCTCGCGCGGAGCTACGTCGACCTGTCCCGCCGCGGGCACGTCTCGGGCAAGGGCATCGCGTCCCTCGAGGCCGCCTACGGCGAGCTCGCGCAGCGCAGGGCCGCGGGCGCGAGCGACCTCGGCGCGATGGTCGCGGAGCTCACGCGGCTCTGCAGCGATCTGCGCCCCGCCATGAGCCGGCCGCACGCCGCCATCGACTACCGCGCGCTCGCCGCCGGCCACAACCGCCGCTCGAAGCGCGGTCGCTGACGGCGCGCGCCGGGCGCGGCGCGGCGCGGCGCGGCGATGGCCGCTCGCTCACAGCCAGGCGTTGTTGAGGATCTCGCCGACGCCGCCGGCGCCCGGGACGATGTACTGGATGGCGTTCAGGCCGCGCTCCTCGTCCCAGTGCGTGCCCGGCTCGGTCTTGAGCACGCGCGCCGGCGAGAGGCCGCGATCGAGCCGGAGCGCGTAGATGATGGCGTCCGGGTGGGCCTCGGTGACGCGGCGGATGTACTCGGGCGTCACGATGAGGTGCATGGCAACGCACTTGGCCGGCCGCCCCTCGAGCGCGGTCTTGTAGTACGTCAGAGCGCTGACCATCGACGAGCCGGTGGCGCCCATCGGATCGGGGAAGAGCACGTGGCGCCCCTCGACGTCGCGCCCGATCTTGGCGTCGTGCCAGGTCGCGCCGACGACCTCGCCCTGCTCGTTCGTCTGCCGGCTCATGAACAGGTGATCCTGCCGCACGAGCGCGGGGTCGAGGACCTCGTTCAGGAGCTCGTAGACGACCTGGGAGGGCATCGTCCCGGCGCGCGCGATGCCCACGGTGACGACCTTTGTCGCGCGGGACAGCGCGGCGCCGCGATAGATGGCCTCCGGATGGGACGAGATCATCCGGGTCGGGACGTCGACGCGGGTGCGCTCCAGCTCGGTGGCGAGGACGGCGCGCGCCAGGTTCTGGTAGAGAAAGCCGACGAGACGCCCGACATCGGGCTGAACCGTTTCCGGGGAGCACGCGCGAGCCAGCAGAGTCCATGCGAGCGGATCATCGAGAAGGTGCACGCCAGGACCGTATCGGTGCGCAATTTCGGGGGGCCGGAATCGACTCTCAGCGTACGCAACGTCGACCATCGTTTTTCTGTTACACTACCTGGCCCGGCGCGGGGTATTCCTCCGGGTGCGCACCGGTGCTCTCCCCGGGAGCGAAGCGGTTTTCGAAGCGATGAGGGCGCCCGCTCAGCGGGCTGTCCGGTGGACTTGCAAAGGAAGGGATGTTCGGTGGATAGCGACCTTGCCGAGTCGGTTACGGCGCTCAAGGATGCCTTTACCCGAAGAGGTATCGCCGCGAGGTTCGGAAAGGCGGCTCCGGCGGTGGTGGAAGAGCTGCGCAGGACGCTGCGCGTGCCCGCCAGGTACCGCGCTTTCCTGCAGGAGGCCGACCCGCTCGATGTCGAGACGGTGACTCCGGTCGAGCGCGTACGCCTCATCCCCTCGGAGAAGCTCACGGCCGAGCAGCAAGCGAGCGGCGGCGACAGCTCCCTCGCGGGCTGGCGCAAGAGCTGGATCCTCATCGCGCGCAGCGCCCTCCTGGGAGACCCTTACTTCCTCGACATCTCGAAGCTCGACGCCGAGGGAGACTGCCCCGTGTTCACCTGCATGACCGGGATCGACGCGCTCAAGCCGGAGCTCTGCGCGTCGAGCTTCCAGCAGTTCCTTCGCATCCTCGCGACCTCGATGGAGGTCGCGTCCGGCTTCGGAGAGAGCGGCCTCGACGACGACGACGAGGCCATCTTCCGCGAGACGCTCGCGCCGAAGATCAAGACGATCGACTCCGCGGCCCTCCGCGCGGGTCACTGGACATGACGTGGCGTCCACGGCGCGCTGCTCGCGGGCGCCGTGGATCGAGCTGACCGTGCCATGGCCAGGTGCCCGGTTTGCAGCGCAGGGAACCCGGACACTGCCCGGTTCTGTGTGGCGTGTGGCGCGCCGATCGCCGCGAAGAACCCCGGCGCGGCCCCCTCGGCTCCCCCTGCGCCCGGCGCGCGGGCGACCGTCCCTGCGCAGCCGCTGCTGGAGGCGCTGCTGCCCGAGGACCCGGCGCGCCGGGTCAGCCAGCCGGCCTTCGGGGCCGGCGGTGCGAACGGGCCCGCGGCGGCGCCGCACGTCGTCCCGGCGCCGCTGGCGGGCTCGCTCCCGCGGCGCCTACCGGGGGGTCACCTGCCGGCGGGGACGCTCGTCGATCAGAAGTACGTGGTCGAGCGGGTGCTCGGCGAGGGCGGCATGGGGGTCGTCTACCTCGCCCGGGACGTCCACACCGGGCTGCACGTCGTCCTGAAGGCGGTGCGGCAGGAGCTCGGGCATCGGCCCGACGTGCGCGCGCGGACGCTCGCCGAGGGCCGCGCGCTGGCGCAGATCGACCATCCGAACGTCGTCCACCTGAAGGCCGTGGTCGCGGAGCGGGACGACCTCTGGCTCGTCATGCAGTACATCGACGGGGAGAGCCTCGAGCAGGCGCTCGCCAGGTATGCCGACGAGCGCCGGCCGATGCCGCTGCCCGAGGCGCTCTCGATCTTCCGGCAGATCGCCTCCGGCATCGCGGCCGCGCACCGCGAGGGGGTGATCCACCGCGACCTCAAGCCGGCGAATGTGCTCCTCCGCGGCAAGGACGGCGTCGCGAAGGTCACCGACTTCGGCATCGCCAAGGTCGAGGCGGACGCGCTCGCGGGGCGCGGGATGACCAAGGGGATCATCGGATCGCTCTATTACATGTCGCCGGAGCAGGTCCTCGGGCGCCGCGATCTCGACAAGCGGGTGGACATCTACGCGCTCGGCGTCGTGCTCTACGAGATGCTGGTCGGGCGGGTGCCGTTCGACGCCGAGAGCGACATCGAGATCATGCGGCTGCACGCGGAGGTGCCGCTCCCCAGGGTCAGCGCCGTGCGTCACGACGTCCCTCCGGAGCTCGACGCGTTCCTGCAGAAGGCGTGCGCCAAGGACAGGGCGGATCGCTTCGCCAGCTGCGAGGAGATGCTCGCGGCGCTCGACGCGACCGCCCGCCCTGCGCCGCCCGTGACCTCGGCGCCGCTCGGCGTGTCGAGCCGCCCGCCGCCGCCGCCCGCCGCCACGAGAGTCGACGAGGTCCGCGACGTGGCGCGATCACCGTCGGGCGCGGCGCTGGCGAGCCGGCCGGCGGGGTCGCAGCGGGCGCGGGGCTCGTGGCTCGCGATCGGCGCCGGGGCGCTCGTGATGTTCGGCGGGGCTGCGGCGCTGCTCGCGCTGGGCGTGCTCGACAGGCCGCGCGACGGCCGCCGGAGGGGCGCCTCGCGGCAATCGCGCCCGGGACCCCGCACGTCCGGCGGGCCCGCGGGGG
>JAICEP010000503.1 GCA_025924095.1 Sorangium sp. | reverse complement strand
CGCAAACTGCTCATGCGACATGAGACACGATTCGATGGCGTCCTGCTCCCGCTCGGAAAGAAAAAAGGAGAGGGTCTCTTCCACCTGATACATGTCGAGCAGTTCGGTCAACTCGCTGCAGAACTGAACGTAATCCAGTTCCCCCTCGCTCATGGCGGCAAACGGCTGTGGCAGGGCTCCGCGGGGGTGTGATGGGAAGCGGAGGCGGCGGTCGCCTCGGTAGAGGGGACGGCGGCTCAGATGCGACGTCCGTCAAGGCCCCCGGCGGCCCGCCGGCGACCGCCGCCGCATCGCCGCTCTTGGCGCTCTGCGAGCGCTGAGCACGCATCTCCGCCGCGAGCTCGACCAGTCGCTGGCGGCTGGCGCCCGCCGCCGCAGGCTGGTTCCGGTCGGCGGTGGGGCGCGCGGCTGTCCTGTTCCCCGCTCCAGATGCCTCGGTCGACTTTGCCTCCGCCGGCTTGACCTCCGGCGGCTTCTGCTGGGGCCTGGTCAGGCCGAGCCCCCGGGGCAATCCGCCCAGCGGCGCGGGCTTCACGGCCGCCGCCGCCTGAGGCGTGGCGGGCGGCACGAGCGCGGGGCGCACCTGTGGGCCGGCGGGCGCCGCGCTCGACGCCTCCGGCACGGTCGACGTCACGACGGCCTCGCGCGGCAGGGCCTCCTCGGCGGCCAGCGCGGCCAGCGCGGCCAGCGGCTGCTTTCGCGCCGCCGGCGCGGCGGGCAGAGGCGGGGGCGCCAGCGTGACCGCCTCGTCGTCGACGTCGATCTCCTCGTCGCCGTCGTCGCGGCGCGCCGCCTCGTGCGCTGCCGTCTGCTGCTCGGCGAGCTCCGCGTAGCGCTCCGCCCGCTTCCGGCCGACGATCGTGAGCGCCTCCTTCGTTCCGACCCGCTTCGCTGCGCGGATGACGTCGCGACGGTACGTCCCGTTCTCGATCTCGCGCGAGATGCGGCCCCAGTACTGCTGGAACGTGTTGTAGCGCTGGATCAGCATCTGGAACTTGAACCGGAGCCCGGTGTTCCTGATCTGCTCGCGCCGCATCACCCAGATGCGGCGCTCGACGTCCTTGCGCGGGATGAGCGGCTCGAGCCGCTCGATCCCCATGAAGTACTGCTCATACAGCGCGCGCAGCCGCTCGATGCGCGTCTCCAGCTCCCCAAGCTCCCGTTCGACCTCGCTCGATTCCATCGCGGCTAGAGGGGCGTGATGCGCAGGTTGTCGAAGCAGACCGGCGCATCCCATTCGTTGAAGCCCAGGTGCTCGTGCCCCGGGCCGGTGAGCGGCGCGGGATCGTTGAGCTCCAAGTACTCGACACCGTCGACCGACCAGGCGAGCGTCCTGCCGTCGTGACGCTCGATCCGGAAGCGATACGGCTGCCCCGGCGCGACCGGGCGCGCGCGCTCGTCATCGCTCTCCGGATCCACGTCGATCTCCAGGCGGTCTGCGCCGTGCTCGTCGAGACGGGCGAGCACGTGCTTCGTGTTCTTCCATCCGCCGAGGATCACGAGGTAGCTCGTCGCGTTCGTGTAGCTCGCCGCCGTCGCTCCGCTCCGTCCATCGCCCCAGAGCTCCACCTTGAGATCGCCGTCGGGAGCCTCGGCGATGGCGTCGAACTCGATCCGGGCGTTCTCCGGCAGCGGGCGCTTCAACCACACGCCGCGATTCCTCGCGCCGCGGACGCAGAGGCGCCCCTCCTCGATCTTCCACTTGGGGCTGAGCGCGTTCCAGTCGGAGCCGAGCGTTGACCGGTTGAAATCGTCCTCGAACACGCCAGCACGCTGCACCCCCTGAACGCCCCCCGCGGTCGACGCGGACGCCGACGTCGCGACCGTCCCGGCTGGCCGCGTGCTCGTGTCACCGGTGGCCGGCCCCTCGGGGATGCACGACGCGCTCACGAGCAGCCCAGGCACGGCGAAGACGCTGACGGTGGCACGGCCAGAGAGCACGGAATCGATGCTAGCAGCGGCGCGCGCGGACTTCGAGGCCGCTCGCGGACGCCGTCGCCGAGATGGAGGACGGAGCTGCGCCGCGCTGCCAGCCCGGGCGCATCGCGACCGCCCGATGCGGCTGGACCCGCGTCCGCGAGCGCCTTGGCTCGCCGCGTCATGCCCGAGAGACGGCGCTTGATGGTCCCCAATCGCAGGCGTAATGGAGAGGCGCCATGCATCCCATCCTGTTCCGCGTCCCGCTGCCCGTCTGGACCGTGCCCCTGCTCTGGGTCTTCCTGATCGCTGCGGGCATCGCCTTCGCGGGCGCGATCGGGCTGCTCGTCGGCAAGAACAGACCAGGCGCCGCCGCGGCGGGCATCGCGGGCGTCGCGCTCGCCGTGCTCGCGTCCCAGTTCAAGGAGCAGACCTACACCCTGGGTCCGATCCCCATCTACAGCTACGGGGTCATGCTCGGCCTCTCGCTCGTCGTCGGATGGTACCTGACGCTCGGGCTCGCGGAGCGCGACGGCCTGCCGAAGGAGACGATGGCCAACTGCTACGTCGTCACCGCGCTCGCCGCGGTCCTCGGCTCGCGCGTGCTCTACATCCTCACGAACCTCGACGAGTTCGACTCGTTCGGCGCGATGTTCGACATCCGCCGCGGCGGGCTCGTGGCGTACGGCGGCTTCCTGGGCGGCTTCCTGGGCTCGTACCTGTTCCTGCGCTCCCATCGCCTCCCGCTGCTCCCCTGGGCCGACGTCGCCGTCCCGAGCCTCGCCTCGGGCCTCATGATCACGCGCATCGGCTGCTATCTCTTCGGCTGCGATTTCGGCCGGCCGCTCGGCGAGACGGCGCCAGCCTGGCTGAAGAAGCTCGGCACGTTCCCGCACTGGGCCGACGGCACGCTGGAGCACGGCAGCGGGTCCCCGGCGTGGGTGCAGCACGTCAAGGAGCGCGGGCTGGATCCGACCTCCGAGGCGTCGCTCGCCGTGCACCCGACGCAGATCTACGAGTCGCTCGTCGGCGCAGGGCTGCTCGCGCTCCTGCTCCTCGCGCGCCGGCGACAGAAGTTCCGCGGCGAGATCTTCCTCCTCTTCACGTTCTCCTACGGCGTCTGCCGCTATCTGCTCGAGCTCCTGCGGGACGACGCGGAGCGCGGCTCGATCCCGCCGACGCTCCCGGAGCACGTGCTGCTCCCCGCCGGCCTGGTCGTCTTCGCCGTGGGGTACACGATCGGGTTTTCCCACGTGATCCGCGACAACGTGGCGCGCAAGGTGACGCAGGCGCTCTCCTTCGTGCCCGCGGTCGCCCTGTACCTGGCCCTCAAACCCGAGACGTTCGGCGCGTCCACGTCGCTCCAGTACTCGACCTCCCAGGCGGTCGCGCTGGCGACCGGGCTCGCCGCGTCGATCGCGTTCGCGATCTACTACAAGGCCGCCCTGGACCACCCGGAGCAGGCGATGGCGCTCAACCTCCCGGAGAGCCGGACCGTCGCCGCTGACGAGGAAGACGAGGACGAGGACGACGCGCCGGGCGACGGGGAAGACGAGGACGGCACGCCGAGCGAGAAGCGGGGCGCGCCGACGGAGGCCGGCGACAAGCCGTCGCGGGCCAGGCGCGGCAGCGCGAAGGACGGAGACCGGGCGACGGCCCGCGAACGCGGCGACGCTGCCGAGGCGCCCGACACCACCGGAGAGGCATAGGCTGTGAAGATCGCATTCGGAGAGGGCAAGCTCATACCGGCCGTCGTGCAGGATCGGCTGACGGGACAGGTCCGGATGCTCGCGTACATGACGCGGGAGTCGCTCGCCCGGACGCTGGAGACGGGGCGCGCCACGTTCTTCAGCCGATCGCGCGGCGAGCTCTGGGAGAAGGGGGCGACGAGCGGCAACACGCTCACCGTGACCAGCATCCACGCCGACTGCGACGGGGATGCGCTCCTGATCCTCGCCGAACCCCACGGCCCGACGTGCCACACGGGCAGCGCGAGCTGCTTCTTCCGGCAGGTCGACGCCCGCGGCGACGGCGAGCCGGAGGCCGCCGACGAGGGCCAGGACGCGTCCGCGCTGCTCGAGTCGCTCGAGCGGGAGATCGAGGCGCGCAAGGCGTCGTCGGCGACGAAGAGCTACAGCCGGAAGCTGCTCGACGGCGGCGCGCCGCTCATCGGCGCGAAGCTGCGCGAGGAGGCCGGCGAGCTCGCGCAGGCGATCGCCGGGGAGAGCGACGAGCGCGTCGCTTCGGAAGCGGCGGACGTCATCTACCACCTGCTGGTCGGCCTCGCGTCGCGCGGCATCCCGCTGCGCGCCGTCCTCGCCGCGCTCGCGTCGCGCATGGGCACGAGCGGCCTCGTCGAGAAGGCGCTGCGGGCGCGGAAGGACCAGGCGGGAGCGCCGTGATGCGCCGGCCGTCGCCGCCTCAGCGCGGCGACGGCCCGGGCGGAGGCATGCCCCCCACGCATCGCGCGACACACTCGTCGAGCTGCCGGGAGCGGCCGGACAGCACGTCGTCACAGGTCGCTGTCGCATAGCACGCGTACGTGCATCGAGACGGCCCCGCGCACGGGGCGGGCTCGAACAGCCCCCCCGCACAGTCCCGTACCCTCTGCGCGCCCCGCTCGCAGAGGGGGCCCAGGAGGGGCACCCTGACGCCGCACGTCGCGAGCGCGTCCTTCTCTGTCTCGCAGCGCGTGGGCTCGGCAGCGTTCCTGTCGCCCATGCACTCGATGTCCGCGTCGACGCAGCGCATGAAGGCGTTCGCCGCTTCCGGGCAGCCCCTCCGCTCGGCGCTCTGAACAGCGTCCTCCACGTCGTCCACGCACTCTTCGTACTCCGAAGCGCTGCACTGCCAGCAGTCGCAGAGCTCATCGCAGACGGACGAGACCGTATCGCTGCAACCGGGGCTGCTGATCAGGATCGCCCCGGCCGCGGCGGCGCCGGCGAGTGCGAGGCTGCAGACGGCGATGCTCTTCACGCGCCGAGGGTATAGACCGTGAAAAGCGGGCGCAATCCGTCGCGGCGCTCCGCTGGGCGACCCGGGCGCTCGTCGCGCGCCGCGTCGCCGGACGAAGCGCGCCCACCGCCGTCGCCGCTGCTCCGCGGCGCGCCCTCCGCGCCGGCGAGGGATGGGCTATCCTGGACGCGTGAGCCCGTTCCGTGAGCCGCCCGGCGTCGAGCTCGGCCCGCTGGAGGTCGGCCTTGGGCGCGCGGCGCGGCGAGCCATGGTGGGCCTCATCCCGAGCGGCGGAAGGCTCATCGCGCCCGACGGCTACGCCCGGCTCGTCCAGGGCGAACGCGGCTCCTGGCGCGACAGTTCGCATGCGGCAGGCACGCTGGGCTCGCTGGGGCTCTTGCTCGTGGCCGCCTGCGCCTTCGTCGCGGCGACCGGCGGCTGGAAGCTGCACGGCGTTGAGGCGACCGCCGCGACGGTGGCGCTCGTGATCGCGGGAGGGCTCTCGCTGGCCGCGGTGCTGCGCGCCCTCGATGCGCCGCGCGAGCGGCTCACCGTGCGCGGCGCCGTGGTCGGCACGACGGCGAGGCGCGCGCTCCGCAGAGCATTGCGCCTCGCGCGCCACGCGGCGCGCGCGCCGGAGCGGTTCGGCCCTCGCCACGTCACCGCGCTGCGCAGGACACTCTCCATGCTCGCGGATCCGCTCATCGCCGACTGGATCCCCGCCGACGTGCGCGGCCGCGGGGAGCTCCTCCTGGCCCGCGCCATCGCCGCGAGCGCCGGCGCGCGCTGGACGCGCGACGTCACCGTGCGGACCGAGGTCCGGACGCTGCTGCTCGCAGCGGCCGATCACCTGATCGAGCCGACACCGGCCCGGCTGGACCTGCTCGTGCTGACGGAGCACACCGATGCCGCCCCGACCTCGCGCGAGCCACCGCGGCAGCAGCACGAGCCTGCGGGGGCACGGATGCGCCGCGGGACGCCGTCGCGCCATGCCCCTCCGGACGCCGTCGCCGAGGACGCCGCGCCGGTGGTCGAGCTCGACGCGGCCGATCCCGCCGGAGAAGGAGTCGATCGTGTTACGGTGCGTCTCTGAACGGTGCGCCGTTGAACGATGCGCCGTCGAAGGGCGCGTCGCTGAAGTCGCAGGAGGCGCCGGCGGTGT
>JAICEP010000502.1 GCA_025924095.1 Sorangium sp. | reverse complement strand
GCGAGCGCCGCCGTGCCGGTCGCGGCCACCGTCAAGCCGATGTCCACCGCCTCGCGGCGGCGGCCGCCGGAGACGTCGGCGCGGAGCGAGACGGTCGAGTCCTCGATCCACTCGAGATAAGCCGCCTTCGAGGCCGAGTACGCGCTCGTGCTCCTCGCCACGATCCACGTCGCGAACAGCAGCGCGATCATCTCCATCACCAGGAACGTGTGGGGCCGGTTGAGCTCCTCCGCGCGAACGACGCGGATCAACCCCACGCCGAGCAGGCCGATGCCCACCGCCCAGACCACGGCCGAGAGGATCGCCACGGTCCCCGGCGGGCGGATCATCCCGGCGGCGGCGAGCTCCTCGCGGATCTCCTGCTTGAACCGCTCCGCGATCTGGTCGGCGGAGGCGCGCACCTGCGACACCGAGAGCGTCCCGCCCGCGGCGCCCCTCGAGGAGAGCGCGCTGAAGAACGCCGAGAGCACCCGGTCGCGCGGCGGGGCGCCGCCCAGCACCTGGAACGACTCCGGCTCGCCCGTCGCGCCGCCGGCGGGGACGAGCCACCCCGCGGCCATCGCGACGGCGATCAGCGTGGCCGCGACGCCCTTGTTCTCGTCCCGGAGGTACGCGATCGCCCAGTACTCGTCCGGCTGCGGGATCCAGCCCACCGAGAGCCGCTGCCGCGGCGGCGGCTGCGCGTGGAAGCGGTAGGGCGTGCCCGCCCCGGCCGCCGCGGCCGCCGGCGCGCCGCCCGGCGGCCCCGAGCGATCGAGCGACGCGCCGATCGCTTTGCGCGCCAGCACGGCGAAGAAGAGGCCGGCCGCCGAGAGCACGAAGTAGAAGAGCAAGAACTCCGGCCCCGACTCCATGTTCAACGGGAAGAAGTCGAAGATCTCGTGGATCATCACGCCGCCTCCTCGTGCTCGAGCCGATCGACGTCATCGACCGCGCGCGCGAGCAGCGCCGCCAGCGCCTCGTAGGCCGCGCCCGGCGCGTCGTCGATCCGCTCCAGCGGGGCGACGTCGGCGCCGAGCAGCTCGCCCGCGCCGGCGAGCACCGCGCCGAGATCGTCGTCCACGGCGATCCCGCGCAGGCCGAGCAGCGCGTGCAGCGGGGCGCGGATCTGCTTCACCTTGCGGAAGACAGCGCCCCGCAGGGCGTCGTCCGAGCCCATCCCGTCCACCACCGCGCGCCGGAGCCGGATCTGCGCCTCGCGGAGCTCCTGCTCGACGCGCAGGCGGCGGTTCTTCCCGTCGATCACCAGCGCCGAGAACGGGTCGCGGCCGGCGAGGAGCACGTGGCACCGGCGGATGTCGTCGTAGAGCAGCGGGAACACGTCCGCGGCCCGCGGGATCTCGGCCGCGGTGAGGATCATCGCCTCGATGCGGGCCGCGTAACGCGCGAGCCGGAGCGCGTTGGCGATCGCGTCGAGGCTCTCCCGGGACGCTTCCTTGAGCACCACCAGGAGGTCCACGTCGCTCTGGCCGTCGCGGTAGCCGCCCCGCGCCGCGCTGCCGTAGACGAGCAGGCATTCCAGCGCATCGCCGAGCACCCGCTCCAGGCTCTCCTGGAGCTCGACGAGCCGCGCCTGCACCGGCGCCGGCAACCTGGACACGGCGCTCCCCGTGGCGATCGATCCTTCTTTCATAGGCTATCTTCGCGGCTCGACCAGCCGGACGTCGGCGCTCGAGCCCATCCCCTTGATCGCCCAGATTACCCGACCTCCCGGCAAGCGTTCCCGCCGAATGAACGGCAGGAGCCTGGGCCGCACGCTCCCGTCGCCCGCCGGCCCGACGAAGCGGGCGCGGAGGAGCAGGCGATCGACGATCGCCTCGGGCGCGAGGCGAGCGTCGGCCTCCGCCGCGGCGGCGATCCGGAGCGCGTCGGCGACCGCGGTCAGGCGCGGGGCCCGCGGCGACGCCTCGACGCACCGGGCCCCGAGGCGCGCGGCCGCCTCGCGGTGCGACGCGAGGCGCGGCAGCAGCGGGAGCGCGTCGTCGACGCGCTTGCGCTGGAGGATCGCGCGCGATCGCGCGACCTCCTCGGCCGCAAACGGCCGCACGTCGGCCGGCGACGGCTCGATCGGGGCGGTGAGCAGCTCGGCCACGCGCGCCTGGACCGCGGCGAGCGCCGGGGCCTCGGCGGGCGGCTCGCCGGTGGAAATTTGCAACGGCGCGGCGCGGGAGGCGGGCGGCGCAGGACGGGGCGGCGCGGCCCGGGCGAGCTCGCGGGCGGTCGCGAGCTCGGCGGCGAGGGCGGCGAAGGGCGGGAAGTCGCCGTCGCGCTCGAGGAGGATCGGGACCGGCCCGGTGCGCGCGAGGACCGCGGCGAGCAGGGCGAAGACGGGCGCGGGGACGGGGTGGGCGTGCGTGTCGAAGTAGAAGCCGTGCTCGCGGGCGCCGCCGGCGATGTGGATCATCGCCACGCGATCGAGCGGATACGAGCGGACGAGCGCTCCGGGATCGACGCCGGCGTTGACGGCGTTCGCGTAGACGTTGCCGACGTCGAGGAGGAGGTCGCAGCCGGTGCGGGCGGCGACCTCGGCGTAGAAGCTCCCTTCCTCGAGGGCGTCGTCGGGGAAGCGGAGCGTGCGCGCGGCGTTCTCGAGCAGGAGGGGGATGTCCGGGAGCGCCCGCCGGGCGGCGGCGACGTTCCGCGCGACGACGCGGGCCGCCTCGAGCGTGTACGGCAGGGCGGTGAGGTGCCCGATCTCGCGGCCGCCGCCGCGCACGAAGGCGACGTGCTCGCTCACGACGGGGGCCGCGAGCTCCCGGCAGAGCGCCCCGAGGCGGCGGGCGCGATCGAGGTCGACGCCCGCGGCGCTGCCGAGCGAGAGCTTCACGCCGTGGGGCACGACAGGCCAGATGCGCGCGATGGCCGAGGCCTCGCGCCGCGCGGCCGGGCTGGAGAAGCAAGCCTCGGCCACGACCTCGACGAAGTCCACGGCGGCGGGCGCGGCGAGCAGATCGGCGGCGATCTCGGGGCGGAATCCGATGCCGACGGCGCGGGCGGCGCCGGCGGCGCCGGTGAGGGGCGAGCTGGAGGAGCGTTCGAGCACTCGAGGACCCCGCGCAGTTTGCCCTGGCGGAGGGGTTCGCGACAGCGCGGAATCGGCTAGGAGGGGAGAGCACCCATGCAGGAGTCAGCAACGATGCGCGTGGCGATCCTCGACGACTACCAGGGCGTGGCGCTCCGGATGGCCGACTGGCAAAGCCTCCATCCGGCGGCGGAGGTGCAGGCCTTCGCCGACCACCTCGACGATCTCGACGCCCTGGCCGAGCGGCTGGGCCCCTTTGACGCCGCGGTGCTCCTGCGCGAGCGCACGCCGTTTCCGCGCGCGCTGCTCGAGAGGCTGCCGCGCTTGCGGCTGCTGGTCACGGCCGGCATGCGCAATGCGTCGATCGATCTCGCGGCGGCGACCGCGCGCGGGGTCCAGGTCTCGGGCACCGACATGCTGCCCTACCCGACGGCGGAGCTGACCTGGGGGCTGATCCTCGCCCTCGTCCGGCACATCCCGCGCGAGGACCGCGCCGCGCGCGAGGGCCGCTGGCAGACGACGCTCGGCCTCGGCCTGAAGGGCAAGACGCTCGGGCTCCTCGGGCTCGGCCGGCTCGGCGGCCAGGTGGCGAAGGTGGGCAACGCCTTCGGCATGGAGGTGATCGCCTGGAGCCAGAACCTCACCGCCGAGCGCGCCGCGGAGGCGGGCGCGCGCCTCGTGCCGAAGGACGAGCTCTTCGGCCGCGCGGACGTGGTGAGCATCCACCTCGTGCTGAGCCCGCGGACCCGCGGGCTGGTCGGCGCCGCCGAGCTCGGGCTGATGAAGCCCGCGGCCTTCCTTGTCAACACCTCGCGCGGCCCCATCGTGGACGAGGCGGCGCTCCTCGCCGCCCTGCGCGAGCGGCGCATCGCCGGCGCGGGGCTCGACGTCTTCGAGCCCGAGCCGCTGCCCGAGGGTCATCCGCTGCTCGCCCTCGACAACACGGTGATCACACCGCACCTCGGCTATGTCACCGAGGAGGGCTATCGCCTGCTCTACGGCCAGGCGGTCGAGAACATCCGCGCATTCCTCGACGGCAAGGCGCTCCGTCCCCTGAATCAGCTGGCCACAGCGCCGGCGCGCCCCTGAGGGCGCCGATGGCCGGCGTGCTCCGCGGCGGAGAGGCGCTCAGAGGAACTGGCTGCTCCACTTGCGGAACGTCATGATGCCTTTTTCCCCGGCGCACAGGACGGGCTGGGGGCGATAGATCTTGTTCTCCCAGATCGGGATGTCCTCCTCGATCTGCCGGCACACCTCGGCGGCGAGGGCCTGAGCCAGGCGCAGCGCGCCGTCGTTGCGCAGCCAGAAGGCGACGCGGACGTCGATGAGCTCGTCGTCGATCGGGGTGACCGTGTTCACGAAGAGGAGCTCGACGATCCCGGTGAAGCGGATCGTCCCGTACCCCATGCCGTGGCCTTCCCAGGTGATCGTGCCGTCGACCACCTGGCCGCCCGGGCCCTTCTGCTTCACCGCCGAGCGGGATCGGATGATGTGGCCCTCGAACTCGACCTCGGTCCGGGGAGGCGCCGGCATGCTGTGCACAACGACGAAGTGGGCTGGATCCACGATGTTCTCGAGCGTCTCCTGGACGTGCGTCCGGATCCTCCAGCGCTTGCTCATGCCCGGGGACCACTCGGTCGACCGCGCCTCCGGGAGCGGCGGGATCTCGAACGCGGGAGGCTCCCCGCCGAGGGCGTGGTGGACAAGGATCACGCCGTCGAGCTCCCGCACCTCCCAGCAGCGGATCCTCGCCTTCGGGGGGATCGTGTCCGCGTAGGGGATACGCACGCACACCCCCTGGCCGGAGATCACCCATCCGTGGAACGGGCACCGGATCCCGCCCTGCTCGACGCGGCCTCCCACCCCGAGGTGGGCGCCCATATGGGGGCAGTGGGCGTCGAGGACACGGGCCTCGCCCTCCTGCGTCCGGAACAGCACAAGATCCTGCCCGAAGCAGCGGAGCGGGAGGGGGCCGCCCGTGGACAGCTCCTCCGAAGACGCGACCTGAAACCAGCCTGTCGGGAACGGCTGAAGGGGGATTCGAGCGCTCACGTGGGTCTCCTCGGCTCCGCGTCTGTCAGGGTCGCCCGGGCGCTCGTGCAGCGTCGGGGGATGGGGTCGGGTCGTGCCGGCGGTCGCGGCATGAGCTCACCATCTTACGAGACCCGGGCGCGTCGAGGTACTGCCAAGCCGGCTCCTGCGCGCCTCGCGCGCCCGAGCGGGCAGCCGCGCTCCAGCGTACATCGCGTGTCCGCCGCCTGACCTTGCCCGCCCGCGAGCTCTCGGACGATCGCCGCCCGCGGGATCCCCGCGGTTCCTTGTTGGGCCGCATCCATCAACCGTCAGGAGAGCACTTCCGTGGCGGTCTTCGCTCCAAAGACGTTATCAATCCAGCGGTCGAGGGTCGCGATGTCCGTGCATGCCTGGATGCGCGCGCTCTCGCTCTCTGTGAGCACGATCCCTGTACGGGCAAGCAGCCGCAACAGCGTGCCCCTCTTGCCCTCGAGCTTGCCCTCGCGTAGACCCTCGAGCTTGCCCTCACGCAGGCCCTCGAGCTTGCCACGATCGATGAGCCTCTGCACGAACGGGGGAAGAGTCGCCTCACCTTCGATCTGCCGTTCCATGACCAACGCCTCCAGAGCCCGTCGCATGGGCTCGCGCAACCCGTTCCAGATGAGCTGAAAATAGACCATCGCGTGCTCCTGGTCGAGCCGGCCGAGGGCAACGAGCGCCGCCTGGATCACGGTGAGCCCGTTCGGCCCGTTGCCGTGCGCCACCGCCGAGAGCACGGCGAGCTCAGTCTCCTGCTCCGCGTCGGCTGGGTCGGTGATATCGGGTACGACGGCCGGACCGAGCACCAGAGGCTCGATGTGGCCGAGACCCAGGCCCAGGTCGATGTTCTCCGCCGCCCAGGCAGCCACGCCTGCGTCCGGTTCGATCTAGAGGACGACCGTGCAGCAGCGCTTCCTGGCGCGCACGCCCGCGACGTACGTCGGCCACGAGAACTTCTTGTCCGGGTCCACGTCGCGATG
>JAICEP010000501.1 GCA_025924095.1 Sorangium sp. | reverse complement strand
GCTGCTGCTCGACATGTGAGCCACGGCGGCCCGCCCGACCTGGACTAGCGCGGCACACCAACGAGGGCCTCCGCCCCCCTACCGCCAGGAGCTCGGCGGCTCCGGCTCGCGCAGCGCGATCAGCGCCGGCGAGAGCTGCACCGGGTACCGCGCCGGCGCGCGCAGGTGCGCGACCCCGTGCGGGAGCAGCTCGCGCCCGGCGATGGAGCGCTCGCGCCCGGCGCTCGGCGGCTCCGGCGACTCCAGCGCGCGGCCGCCGCGCATCACCGCCCGCGCGAGCGGCGCGAGCCTCGCGGCCCCGAGCGCGCGCGGCGCCAGCATCCGCTCGTGCGCGAGGTGGATCACGTCACAGGCCGCGCGCCCCGCCTCGTCGTAGTAGCGCGCCACCATCTTGCGCCCCGCGATCACGTCGCCGCGATCGCTCGTGCCCTGCCGCAGCGCCCACGCGCCCGACTCCTCGAGCGCCACGAGCTCGTAGCGCACCGCCGGCAGCCCGCCCTCGGGCTCGGCGAGCCCCGTGGCGATCCAGCCGCCGGCGGTCGTGCCCACGCGCCTCGCCTCGAGGAGCGTCGCCTCCTCCTCGTGGCCCCCGAGGTCGACCATCCGGTCGGCGTACCAGGGCCAGCTGCCCTCGAGCGGCGACGGCGGCGGCGCGAGCTCGCCGAGATCGATCCCCACCTCGCCGCGGAACGGGACGCCGAGCGTCGTGGCCGCGAGCGCGCTCGTCGTCGCCGACGCGCCGCCCACGTGCGCCGCGCGGGCGAGCGCCAGCGCCTCGTCGGCGAACGGCACCCGCGCCGACGACCCGTCGACGACCGCGCCGCCGTCCGAGGCGACGAGGAGCCGCGCCGCCCGCGTCGCCACGGCCGTGCCCCGGCCGAGCGCCGGCACGAGCAGCGCGCCGGCGAGCAGCGCCTCGATGAACGGCCCCTCCACCGTGACCACCGGCGTGCCCGGGAAGGCGATCGTCCCGTCGGGCATCGCGTCGATGTCGATCGAGATCGGCGCGCCGGCGAGCCGCTCCACGAGCGCGTCGCTCAGGCCGCAGGCCTCGCGCGCCGCGACGACCGCCCCCGCGTCGAGGCGCGCGCCGTCCAGCGCGAGCGCCTCGAGCGCCGCCTCGACGCCGGCGACCACGAGGAAGCCCGCGTGGGGCGGCATCGCCGTGAACGCGAGCTCGAAGCTCGCGCGCCGCTCGGCGACCCCCGCGTGGAGCAGGCGATCGGCGTCGAGCAGCGCGCGTCCGTCGATGAGCAGCGGGCTCGCTCGCAGCATCGCCGCCGGCATCGGGCCCCGCTCAGAGCCGCGCGGCCAGCCTGCGGGTGCCGGCGACCGTCGAGGCCTCGTCGAAAAGGAACGGCAGGATCACGGTCGGCAGGTCGAGCTCACGGCGCAGGCGGCCCAGGCTCTCGTGCTGCACCGACTCGCGCATCGCCCGGCGCGCGCCGGCCACGATGGCGCTCTCGGCGGTGTGCGCCGCGCGCGTCGGCGCCGCGATGTCGAGCCGCCCCGGATCGACGAGCAGCGCCCGCCGCTCCTCGGGCGAGAACAGCGGCGGCAGCACGCCGTTGATGATCAGCCGGTGGACCGGCAGGCCGAGCTCGCCCCGGATCTCCGCCACGAGCTCGACGGTCTCGGTGGCCGGCATCTCCTCCGGGAGCGTCACGACGACGACCCCGCTCCGCGCGGGATCCCTGAACATCGCCCACGCCGCCTCGGCGTCCCGGCGCAGGATGCCCGGCGGCGCCACGTCGAGGATCACCTTGGGCACGCGCAGCATGTCCATGCCGTGCCCGGTCGCGGGCGCGTCGAGCAGGACCACATCGAAGCGGGGAGAGCCGTCCGGGAGCAGCTCGGTCGTGTGGAACCAGGCCTTGCCGAGCATCGCCCACTCGAACAGCCCGGGCACCGCGCGGAAGAAGGTGCGCGTGTACTTGTTGTCGAACACGAGATCGGCCGCGGCCCGCACCTTGAGGACCATCTCGCCGTACTCCCGCAGCGCCTTGTCCGGCGAGATGTTCACCGCCCACACGCGCTCGGCCACGTGGGTGACCTCCTGGCCGATCGGCCTCGTGCCGAGGATGGCCGAGAGCCGCTCCTTCGTGTTGCACATCGCGACGAGGACGCGCTTGCCGCGGGCGGCGAAGGCGAGGGCGAGGGCGCCGGAGATCGTCGTCTTCCCGACGCCTCCCTTGCCGGTCACGAACAGGAAGCGCCGGCGCTCGAGCTCCGGCAGATCCTGGCCGAGCCCGCCCGCTTGCAAGGCTAGATGGGCGCTGGTCATTTCCGCGTCAGCGGAGTTAGGCGCAAGCTCAGGCGAAGGCAACCCGGATCAAGGAAACGGGCTCTGCTATCCATCGCCCATGCGCATCACCGAGCGACACCTCGAACCGCTGAACCGACGCTTCCAGGGCGCGTCGCCCGTCGAGCTCCTCCGCTTCGTCCGCGAGTCCTTCGGCCCCCGCGCGGCCATCATGAGCAGCATGCAGCGGGCCGGGACCGCGCTGTGCCACATGGCCGACCGGGCCGGGCTCCCCTTCGACGTGATCTTCGTCGACACCGGCGTGCTCCACGCCGAGACGCTCGCCACCCGCGACGAGCTCGCGCGGACCCACCCGAACCTGCGCGTCGTGACGCTCTCGCCCGAGCGCACCTTCGCGCAGCAGACGCGCGAGGAGGGGCTGCTCTACCTCTCGAAGGAGGGCCAGGAGCGGTGCTGCGACCTCCGCAAGTCGGCCCCGCTGAGCGCCCTCCGCGGCCGCTACGACGCGCTCGTCGCGGCGCTCCGGCGGGGCGAGGGCGGCGCCCGCGCCAAGGTCGCGCCGTTCGGGCTCGACCCGGCGAACAACGTGCTCCGCGTCCACCCGTTCGCCTCGCTGAGCGGCGAGGCGCTCGACGCGCACTTCGCCGCGCACCCGGACGCGATCGAGAACCCGCTGCACGCCATGGGCTTCCGCACCATCGGCTGCTTCCCGTGCACGACGCCCGTGCTGCCCGACGAGCCCGAGCGCGCCGGGCGCTGGCGCCACCTGGCGAGCGTCGAATACTGCGGGATCAACCCGGTCGACCGGGGCGAGACCGACGGCGGCATCGAGCTCGACGACCGGTACGAGCGCCTCTTCGCGGCGTGACGATTCGCCTGCGAACGCCGGTTCGCGGCAGCTCGATCTTGACTCAAACGGGATGCAGGGAGATTTGCCCTGCATGCCGGCGAGCTACTTCGACGTAGACGGCACCCTGGTCACGACGAACCTCGTGCACCCGACGGTGTTCTACATGCTGAACCAGCCGACGCCGATGCACAGCCTTGCGAAGCTCGGCCGCGCTCTGGTGAAGGCGCCCTGGATGGCGATGGCGGAGCTCCAGGATCGGCGCCTCTTCAACGAGCTGCTCTTCAGCTCGTTCGACGGCGTCTCCGAGGATCGCCTCGTCGCGCTCGCCGAGGAGGCGTTCGCGAAGGTGCTCAAGCCGGCCATCTACGGCAAGGCGCGGGACCTCGTGAAGTGCAGCCTCGACAAGGGGCACGAGGTCGTCCTGATCTCCGGCGCGCTGGATTTCCTGATGCAGCGGCTCGCCGAGCACCTCGGCGCGACCGGCATCATCGCGAACCGCCTCGAGGTGAAGGACGGGTTCGCGACGGGCAAGCTCCTGCGCCCCGTGGTGGCCGGGCCCGAGAAGGCGCGCCTCATCCGCGAGCACGCGCACGCGCGCGGGCACGACCTCGACGAGTGCTTCGCCTACTCGGACAGCTACTCGGACGTCCCGATGCTCTCGGTCGTCGGCTACCCGGCGGCGGTGAACCCGGACCGCAAGCTCAAGCTGCTCGCGCAGGCCTACCACTGGCCGATCCTCCACCTCGCCGCATGACCCCGGCCCCTGCCGGACGGCGGCGGGGAGCCACGCCACAGCCCAACACGGTCGCACCCCCTGCTCTGAAAGCCCCATGAGCCATCCTTGCGTCGTCACGCTAGACAGCCGCAGCGCCCCCCGGGTGCTCTTCTCAGGCGACCAGCTGGTCGAGGTCGACCTGCCCACCGGCACCCGGGTGCTCTACGCGAAGCCGCCCCTCGAGCCGCTGAAGGACGTCGACGCCGCGATCCGCTACGCGATCAACCACCCGTACAACTCGGAGCCGCTCTACGCGAAGCTCCGCCCGGGGATGAAGGTCACGATCGCGGTGGACGACATCTCGCTGCCGCTGCCCCCGATGAAGCGGCCCGACATCCGCGAGCGGGTGCTCACCATCGTGCTCGACCTGCTCTCGGACTACGGCGTCGACGACGTGGAGATCATCATCGCCACGAGCGTCCACCGGCGGATGAAGGACTGGGAGGTCCGCCACATCGTCGGTGACAGGATCTTCAACGCCTACTGGCCGAAGAAGCTCTACAACCACGACGCCGAGAACCTCGCCAACATGAAGCACATCGGCACGACCGACGTGGGCGAGGAGGTCGAGCTCAACAAGCGCGCGGTCGACAGCGATCTCGTGATCTACGTGAACCTGAACCTCGTGCCGATGGACGGCGGGCACAAGTCGGTCTCGGTCGGCCTGTGCGGGTACAGGAGCCTGCGCGCGCACCACAACCCGCGGGTGATGCGCGACTGCTACTCGTACATGGACCCGAAGAGCTCCGCGCTGCACACGAGCGTCGAGCGCATGGGCCGGCTGGCCAACAAGAAGCTCAACGTCTTCACGATCGAGACGACGATCAACAACCGCATGTTCGATCGCCCGCTCGAGTTCCTCGCCCGGAACGAGGACGACCTGAGCGCGGGCGAGAAGAGCGCGCTGCGCGCCCTCCGCTTCACGCTGTCGAAGGTGCCGCAGCCCGCGCGCCAGGCGATCTTCCAGCGCGTCCCCTCGCCGTACGGCGTGACCGGGGTGTTCGCCGGCGAGACCGAGGCTGTCCACGAGCACACGCTGAAGCGCAGCTTCGACCAGTACCTCGTCCCGGTCACGGGCCAGGCCGACATCCTGATCACGGGCATCCCGTACATCAGCCCGTACAACGTGAACTCGTTCCTGAACCCGCTGCTCGTGCAGGTGATGGCGAACGGCTACATGTTCAACCTCTACCGGGGCGCGCCGATGCTCAAGAAGGGGGGGACGATGATCATCCTCCACCCCTGCACCGACCTGTTCGACAACGAGCACCACGCCCCGTACATCGAGTTCGTGCACCGGCTCCTGCCGGAGACGCGCGACGCGATGGAGCTGCACAAGCGGTACGAGAAGAAGTTCTCGGAGAACCCGGCGTACATCGAGATGTACCGCTTCGGGCACGCGTACCACCCGACCCACCCGTTCTTCATGTGGTACTGGGGCGAGGCGGGCCGGCAGCACATCGGCCGGATGATCGTGGTCGGCGCCGACAACGAGTACATCCCGCAGCTGCTCGGCTGGGAGACGGCGCGCACGATGGACGAGGCGCTCCGGATGGCGAAGCAGTCGGCCCCGCCCACGCCGGAGATCATGGCCCTCCACAGCCCGCCGATCTTCATGGCCGACATGACCGCGTAGCGGGCGCGCCGCCCGCGGGAGGAGCCACCCTGCGGCTGCACCTCATCGACGGCACGTACGAGCTCTTCCGGGCCCATTTCTCGAAGCGGCCCGGGCACCGCGCGCCCGCCGGCTGGGACGCGAAGGCGACGGTGGGCGTCGTCGCCTCGCTCCTCGCGCTCGTGCACCAGGCGGCCGAGGAGGTCACGCACCTCGCCGTCGCCTTCGACAACCCGATCCGCTCGTTCAGGAACGATCTCTTCGCCGGGTACAAGAGCGACGAGGGCATGGATCCCGTGCTGCGCGCGCAGTTCGATCCGGTCGAGGAGGCGGTGCGCGCGCTCGGGGTCGTCGTCTGGTCGATGGACGTCTTCGAGGCGGACGACGCGCTCGCGACGGCGGCGGCGCGGTTCCAGGGCGAGGTGGAGCAGGTGCGCATCCTCAGCCCGGACAAGGACTTCGGGCAGTGCCTCTCGGGCGTTCGGGTCGTGCAGGTCGATCGCCGGAAGGAGCGCGTCGTCGACGAGGCGGCGCTGCGCGCCGCGCGGGGCGTGGCCCCGGCGAGCATCCCGGACT
>JAICEP010000500.1 GCA_025924095.1 Sorangium sp. | reverse complement strand
GAGCAGGCCGGCCTCGGCGGCATCGAGCAGCGCGTCGTCGGGGCCCGACGCCCAGACGAGGTAGGAGAGGCGGGAGGCCATCTCGTAGGGATCGAGACGCACCTTCGGCCCGGCGTCGTCGAGCTCGTGGCGCAGCTCCAGGCGGAACAGGAACTTCGGCGACTGCAGCGCGGCCCGGATGACCACCTCGATCCCCTCGCGCAGCGACCCGCCCGTCCGCCCCGCCGCGTACGCGCGCATCAGCCGCTCGACGTCCTGCGGCGCGAGCGGCCGGCGGTACGCGCGGCGGCCGAAGTCCTCGACGAACTCGCGCGCGCACGCCTCCTCCGCCTCGACCTGACCGTCGACGGCAGCCGGATCGCACGGCAAGAGCGCCGACAGGTCGCCCGCCACGGCCTCGGCCGCGAGCGCCTCGGCCGCCAGGAGGTATTTCTCGGCGTGCAGCGACGACACGGTGAGCACCGCCGCGTTGTTGTTGAATCCGCCGGCGATCTCGTCCGGTGGGAATTGCGCGGCAGGGGTGAGCGACGTTCCGAGCAGATCTCGAACCGTGTTGTTGTATTCGAATCGCGTCAGGCGCCGCTGCGGCGCGAGGAGCCGCTCCGTGCCCCCGCACGCCTGCGGCTCTCCTTGTCCGGACCCCGACCCCGGGCCGTCCGTCCCGGCGCCTGCCCCGCCGATGGTCCCGTCACACCCGGCCGCGAGCGTCAGCGCGAGCGTCGCGAGGGTCACGCGACCACCTCGCCAGCGACGATATCCTAAGTCAGCCATACCGTGACCTCCTACCGTCGTGCGCAACGTACGGTGAAGCCTCGTCACGCGTCAAGCGCTGTTCCCATCGGCGATCGCATCGGAGGCGAGCGCCCATGGGCGGACATCGCTTATCGTGGAATCATCAAATCGAGGACTTCACCGCTAACACAATGGTGAATCACTCCTGCCTTGACGCGGCTCCATTGACTGGCCGCGTCACGACAGCAGATCGCCGATCGCCTCGTACCAGACGTCGCGAAAATTGTACCCGCGCCGAATCCATCGTGTCTCGGAGAGCCACCAGGACCGAACGCCGGACAGCGATCTTGTTAAATGCCCGCGCCGGGGCGCCTTGATCACGAGCGCGTCAGAAATCCGTCTGCGCCACGCTGGACCGGAGGCCCACGCTCATCCGCCGCGCTTCATCGTGGCGTGAATGAGCCCGTGCGGCTCGTCCACCGGGACGAAGATCTCGTTGTCGTTGACGAACCCGAAGGGCGAGAGATCGACCAGCAGGCAGTGCTTGTTCGGCAGCGAGAGGCTCAGCTCGTCGACGGCAGGGCAGGCCGCGAACACCGCCTCGCCGAGCGCATGGATGGTGTGCTGCACCGAGACGCTGTGTTGCTCGGCGAACGTCTCGAGCAGGGCGCGGCGGACGCGCTCCCACGTCGCCGTGGGGGCCTGGTCGCGGGCCGCCGCGCGCCATCGCGCCAGGATGAGGGTGGAGAGGATGCGGTCGTCCGTCTCCTTGAGCGTCGTGTACTTGTCGCGCGGGAAGCCCGAGAACGCCGAGCCGGTGGTCTTGAGGACGAGCAGATCCGCGATGCCCGACGCGATCTCGACCCCGCCGGGAGCCGCCGTGATCTCCGCGGTCCGCCGCTCTGCCCCGGCGCGGAAGAAGGCGTGCCGGTGCGGCGCGCCGCCCGCGTCGATGCGCGACCAGACGTTCTCGGCGATCGAGACCCTCGCCCGCCGGGTAGGGGCCGTTCCGAGGAAGTGCTCGGCCAGCACGACGCCGAAGTCCTCGATCGGCTCGACCGGGTGGCCCTTGGCGAGGGCGTACACGGTGTTCTTCATCGTATCCGTGGGCAGCACCTTGCTGTTGTCGCCCCGCGTATAGGCGTCGTCGAAATCGCCCTCGAGCTGGATGTCGACGTCGATGTCGGTGAGCTCGTGCCGCCCGTCCGCGCGGCGAACCTTGACGAGCCGCACCCTCGATTTGCCGTAGCTGTTCTGCACCAAGGAGATCGACATCGTTCTTCAGCTCCCGCGCCTGGCAACGACGCTTCGTTGCGATGCGGGAGACCGTACCTTGAAGCAGCACGCCGGCTCAAGCCCGGCGGGCAGCCCGGCGCCGGCGGGGCCTGGCGTGCCGGCGGCGCCCGCGCGCTCGAGCGCCCCGGGCGAGCTCGTGCGATATCGGACGTGCGCCGGCGATCCCGCGCTGCAAGATAGGCACCTATGGTGATCGCAGAGCGCAACAGGGCGGCGGCCGAGCGGCTCACCTCGGCGCACGTCGAGCCCCCCAGCTTCATCCGGCCCGAGGCCCCGCTCGGGGTCGTCGCGTGCGGCTACCTCGACGCGCTCCTCCAGGGGGACCAGCGGCGGGCCCTCGAGGTCATCCGGGAGGCGATCGAGGCGAGCACGCCGGTCAAGGACATCTATGTTCACGTCCTGCATCCGTGCCAGTACGAGGTCGGCCGGCTCTGGCAGCTCCGTCAGCTCAGCACCGCCGAGGAGCACTACTGCACGGCGGTCACCCAGATGGTCCTGAGCCAGCTCTATCCGCTCATTGGCAACGCCGATCGCGCCGGCCGCCGGCTCGTGGCCACCGCGGTGGACGGCAACCTCCACGAGATCGGCGCGCGCTTCGTCGCCGATTTCTTCGAGATGGCGGGGTGGGACACCTTCTATCTCGGGGCCAGCACGCCGGCCCAGGACGCGATCGACGAGGCCGTCCACCGCGCGGCCGACGTCCTCGCGGTCTCGGCCACGCTCGACGATCACCTCGCGAGCGTCGGCGATCTCGTCGCCGCCGCGCGCGCCGACGAGCGGTGCAGGGACGTCGTCGTTCTGGTCGGCGGCCAGCCGTTCGGCGTGGACCACGACCTCTGGAGGCAGCTCGGCGCCGACGGCTCGGCGCCGACCGCTGAGCAGGCCGTCCGCGTGGCGGAGCAGCTCCTCGCCGCGCCACGGTGAGGGTCGGATCCCGGATGGTACCGCGCGAGCCGCGAAGCACAGGAGATAACGAAGAAAGGCCGCTCGTGGCCCCGCCGGCGAGAGGGCAGCTCGGCGGCCAGGCCGCAGAGCTCGCCGGCGCTTTCCTCATGGACTCGACCGCGCTGGCGGTCGGCGTCTTTTCGCCGGACGGCGCGCTGCGGTTCGCGAACCTCGGGATGCGCCGGCTGCTCGGACCCGCGGGTGAGCCGGCCCGCCTCGTCAACCCGAGCTTCCCGCAGCTCGCCGCGGCTGGGCACGGCCGCGGGGCGCCGATCCACCGCGGCATCCTGCACTTCGGGGACCTCCGCTCGATCGCGCACAGCCTCCGGGGGGAGGTGTGGCGGCTCGGCGATGAGCTGCTGATCCTCGGCGAGTTCGACGTCGTCGAGCTCGAGCGCGTCGTCGTCGAGGTGTCCGCGCTGAACTCGAGGATCTCGAGCCTCCAGCGGCGGCTCGTCACCGAGCAAAAGGCGCTCAAGAGGTCGCTCGCGCGGCTGCGCGCCACGCAGTCGATGCTCGTCCACTCGGAGAAGATGAACGCCCTCGGCAAGCTCGCCGCCGGCGTGGCCCACGAGATCAACAACCCGCTCGCCTTCGTCCGCAGCAACGTGCACACCCTCGGAGAGGCGCTCGGGCGGCTGTGCGCCGCCTACGAGGCGCTCGAGGAGGCCGCGCTCCGCGGGGGCCCAGGCGACGTGACGGGCGTCGCCGAGGCGCTCCGGGACGACACCGACCTCGCGTTTCTGCGCGAGGACGCGGGCGATCTCGTGAAAGGCACCCTGGGCGGCCTCGCGCGCGTGCAGAAGATCGTCGCGGATCTCAGGACCTTCGCGCGGCTCGACCAGGCCGAGGTGGAGCAGTCCGACCTGAGGGAGAACCTGGAGACCACCCTCGCGATCGCGGGCCCCGCGCTGAAGAGCGGCGGTGTAGAGGTGCTGGTGGAGTGGGCCGACCTGCCGAAGGTGCGCTGCAAGCCGGCGGAGCTCAGCCAGGTGTTCCTGAACCTCCTCATCAACGCGGTCCAGGCGGTCGAGTGCCGCGGGCGGGGGAACGGTCGCGTCGTGATCCGCGCGCGAGACGACGGGCCCCAGGTCGCCCTGGACTTCGAGGACAACGGCGCCGGGATGACCGATGACGTCCGCGGCAGGATCTTCGATCCGTTCTTCACGACGAAGCCCGTCGGGCAGGGCACGGGGCTCGGCCTCACCATCTCGCACAAGATCATCGTGGATCAGCACGGGGGCACGATCTCGGTCCGCTCGACCCCCGGGGCCGGCAGCACCTTCACGATCACGCTGCCGAAGGAGCTCGAGCGGTGACGCGCGCGCTGCTCATCGTCGACGACGAGCGCGAGACCCTGAAGGCGCTCCGCCGCGAGCTCCGGCGCGACTACGAGGTCCTCACCGCGGAGAGCGCCGAAGAGGGCCATGCGCTCCTGCGCGAGCGGCCCATCCCCGTCGTCCTCAGCGATCAGCGGATGCCGGGCATGACCGGCACGGAGTTTTATGCGGCGGTCAAGGCCGAGTTTCCGGATACCGTCCGGCTCCTCATGACGGCCTATGCGGACACGAGCGCCGCGATCCAGGCCATCAACGCCGGCGGCGTGTACCGGTTCATCCCCAAGCCGTGGGATCCGCCGGCGCTCGCCGGCGCCGTGCGCGACGCGTTCGCGCTCCACGAGCGCCTCAGCGACCAGAGGCGGCTCCTCGCCGGCCTGGAGGCGAGCGCCGAGGCGCTCCGCCGGGAGAACCAGCACCTCGCCGAGCTGAGCCAGCGGAGTCATGAGCTCGTGGGCGTCGCCGCGCACGATCTGCGCAATCCGATCGCGGCGATCCAGTGGTTCTCGGCGATGCAGCTCGGGGGCGCCTTCGCCGCGCGCGAGGACGCGCAGCGCCACCTCCTGAAGATCCAGGCCAACGCCGAGTTCGCGCTGCAGCTGCTCGAGGATCTGCTCGACATCACGACGCTCGAGCACGGGAACATCGCGCTTCGCCTGCAGGACGCCGACCTGCGCGGCATCATCGCGGCGGCGGCCTCCCTGAACGAGCACGGCGCCCGCCGCAAGGGGATCACGATGGCGGTCGATGTGCCCGCCGGTCTCCCGCTCGTCCGCTGCGACGTCGAGCGGATCGAGCAGGTCTTGAGCAACCTGCTCAGCAACGCCTTCAAGTTCTCTCACCGGGGCACGACGGTGACGGTGCGCGCGCGGAGGCTAGGTCGAGCGGTCGAGGTGATGATCGAGGATCAGGGCCTCGGCATTCGCCCGGAGGAGATCGGCGGCGTGTTCCGCAAGTTCCAGAGGACGAGCACCCGGACGACGGGCGGGGAGAAGAGCACGGGGCTCGGCCTCTCGATCTGCAAGAGCCTCGTCGAGCGCCACGGCGGCACGATCCGCGTGGAGAGCGAGCTCGGCCGGGGAACGCGGGTGACCTTCACGCTCCCGCTCGATCTTGATGCAGAGAGGAGCAGCTGAATCGACGCAGCTTTCTTCGAGCGCGATTTCCCGTCGCCTACCATGCTCTGTCATGTGGACCGATACGCGCCTCACCCGACAGCTCGGCCTGCGTCTCCCGATCATCCAGGGCCCCTTCGGGGGCGGCCTGTCCACCACCGCCCTCGCGGCCGCCGTCTCGAACGCCGGCGGGCTCGGCTCGTTCGGGGCGCACGCCCTGACGCCATCGCAGATCGCCGACCTCGTCCCCGAGCTCCGGCGGCTCACGCCGCACCCCTTCGCGGTGAACCTCTGGGTGCCTCAGCCCGGAGAGCCCACCACCCTCGATCCGGCGGAGCTCGAGCGGCACGTGGCGCGCCTGCGCCCCATGCTGCGACAGCTCGACCTGCCCGACCCGGAGGTGCCCAGCGCGTTCGCCCCGCGCTTCGAGGAGCAGGTCGAAGCCGCGCTCGAGGCGAGGCCGCAGGTCCTGAGCTTCGTCATGGGGGTTCCGCCCGGCCCGGTCATCGAGGGGGCGAAGGCGCGGGGCATCGCCGTCATCGGCACCGCCACCACGGTCGACGAGGCGATCGCGCTCGACCACGCCGGCGTCGACGTCATCGTGGCCTCGGGCAGCGACGCCGGGGGGCATCGGGGCGCGTTCCTGCGGCCCGTGCG
>JAICEP010000499.1 GCA_025924095.1 Sorangium sp. | reverse complement strand
TCGCAGGGCTGCGGGTCAAGCTGGCGGCAACGATCGCGGAGGGCCTAGAAAGAGCCCTTGAACCGCCAGATCTGGTGTTGCTCAGCCTCGATCTTCCGGAGAGCGAGCGGTGTGATCTCTGCCACCGCCTCCAGGTGTCGCCGGACACCGCGGCCATCCCGGTGCTGCATGCCACGCAGTCCCCTGCGGCCGCCGGTCAGCCCCCGACGTTCGCGACGTTCAGTTGCTGCCGTGCCAGCTCGCGTGCATGGCCGCCCGAGAGCCGGCTCCTGATGACGGCCGTGCGCGCGCTGATCGAGGCGCACGCGGCGAAGGCCGAGAGCGCCGAGAGCGAAGAGCGGTTCCGCGCGACCTTCGACCAGGCGGCGGTGGGGATGGCCCATGTCTCGTTGGATGACCGCCTGCTCCGTGTGAACCCGAAGCTCTGTGAGCTGCTCGGGTACACCCGCGAGGAGATGATGGCGCTCCGCGCCCGGGACCTCCGGCACCCGGAGCACGCAGAGGGAGCGCTCCGGCAAGTCCACGCGCTGGGCGATGGGGTGATCCGCTCCTCCACCACCGAGGAGCGCTGCCTGCGGCGGGACGGCTCGATGCTCTGGGTCGCGGTCACGCGCGCGCTCGCTCGCGACCGCGCGGGGGCGCCGCTGTACATCGTCGAGGTCGTGAACGAGATCGAGCGCCCCAAGCCGACCGAGGAGGCGCGGGAGCGGGCGCTCGCCTGCGAGCGCGTCGCGCGCATCCGGATCGAGCTGGCGGAGGCGCGCCTCGTGCGCCTCCAGACGTTCACGTCGGCGCTCTCGTGTGCGGTGACGCCGGCGCAGGTGGCCGAGGTGGTCCTCACGCTGGGGCTCGCCGCGCTCTACGCCGACGCAGGGTACGTCGCGCTCCGCGCGGAGGATGGCATGCTCGATGTCCTCCTCGCGCCCGGGTACCCACAGGAGATCATCGAGCGCCTCCGCCGCATCCCCCTGTCCACGCGTCTACCAGCCACCGACTGCATCCGTACGGGCCAGCTGCTGGTCTTCGAGTCGCCCGAGGCGTATCTGGCTGCCTATCCCGACGCGCCGATGGGGGATTGGGCGAAGACCCGGATCTGCGTCCCGTTGACGCTGGGCGACCGGACGCTCGGCGTGCTTGGGGTCACCTACCTCGACGCCTGGCGGATCGGCGAGGACGACCGGCGCTTCATGAGCACGCTCGCCCAGCAGTGCGCGCAGGCCCTGGAGCGCGCGCGCCTCTATGAAGCCGAGCTGCGGGCGCGGCGGCTGCGCGAGGAGGCGCTGGCCATCGCGGCGCACGACCTCCGGAACCCGCTGTCGTCGATCCTGCTGGCGGCGTCCCTGCTCGAGCGGTCCGCCGCGGCCGACGCGGCGGGACAGCCGATCCGCGATCGCGCGCAGCGGATCAAGCGCGCCGCGGAGCGCACGATCGAGATGCTCCGCGAGCTCCTCGACGCCGCGACCATCGAGGCGAAGAGCCTGAAGCTGGACATGCAGCCGTGCGAGGTGGGCTCGCTCGTCAACGAGGTCATCGAGATGCTCTCGCCGATCGCCGAACAGAAGCAGATCCGGCTCCGCGCCCTCTTGCCGGGGAGCACCTTGCAGCTCACCTGCGACCGTGGTCGCCTGCTCCAGGTGCTGTCGAACCTCGCGGGCAACGCCCTGAGGTTCACCCGTGAAGGGTGCGAGATCACGATCGGCGCGGAGCTCCAGGGCCCCCATGTCCGCTTGTTCGTCAGCGACAGGGGCGCGGGGATCGAGCCCAAGGACCTGCCGCGCCTGTTCGATCGCTACTGGCAGGCGCGGGCGACGCGCTGCGCGGGCGCGGGGCTCGGGTTATACATCGTCAAGGGCATCGTCGAGGCGCACGGGGGGCAGATCTCGGTCGACAGCACGCTCGGGGTGGGGACGACGTTCTCCTTCACGATCCCGGTCGCGAGCGAACCTTGATCCTCTCCGTTTCCGCGGGCGCCAGGGTCTGCCGCACCAGCTCTCGCACGTAGACGAGGCGGTCGGCCGGCGTGCCGAGCGCGCTCAGCCCCTCGTAGAGCCCCGCGAAGAACGCCGGAAAGAAGACCGCCGAGAGCGCGGCCACCACGCGATGCGCGGCCGCTCGCTCATCGAGCCCGGGCACCGCCGCCCGGACGAGATCGCGCAGGCGCAGGATCACGGGCGCGAAGAGCGTCGGGAAAGGACCGCTGTAGTCGTCGACCTGAAACGCGTCGTGCAGGTGGGCCCTGCTCAGGTTCGGGTAGCGCAGGCAGCCCTCGAGGTAGTAGCCGAGCAGCCCGCCGAGCGCCGCCGTCGGATCGTCGGGAATCCGGGCGAGGAACTCCTCGCCGTCCTCGAGCATGTGGCGAATCGACCCCTCGAGCGCCGCCGCGAGCAGCGCCTCCTTCGAACGGAAATAGTAGTTCACCGCGGCGATGTTCACGCCGGCCGCGGCCGCGATCTTCCGCACCGTCGCCTGCCCGACGCCGTGCTGCTCGATCTGCTCGATCGCGGCGACGATGAGCCTCTGGCGCGGATCGTCCGCGTGGGCGGGGCGGTCTCGATCGTTCATACGATTGTTTGAAACGCACCTTGACGACCCGGCTCGCAGGCGTCAACAAATAAAACATATGTTTCAATCATCTGTTTTACCGGGCGCTGGAGGTGCACCGATGGTCGATCGGCGGAGGTTTCTCACCCACACGGCGGTCGCGGGCGGCGCGGCCGCGCTCGGCTACGCGTCGGGCCGCCGTGGGCTCGACAAGGAGGTCGCGTCCGCGCGGTTCCACGGCGACGACGTGCTCGGGCAGGGCCAGGCGGCGGGCGTCTGGCACCGCTACAAGTTCATCGGCCAGCCGGTGATGGACGCGCAGATCGTGTTCTGGCTCGGCCTCTCGTCGATGGGCCTGACCGACGTCGGCGAGGTGCTCGACACCGCGACGCGCATCCGCCCGGGCGAGGAGCGCTCGTGGTTCGAGCAGTGGCTGGCCACCGCGAAGCGCGTGCAGGGCTACGGCGAGGAGGCGGAGGCCCGCGGCCATACGCGGAGCGCCGCGTCGCACTTCCTCCGCGCGGGCGCGTACTACCGGGCGGGGCTGATGCGCTATGCGGATCGCGCCGATCCTCGCCTCGTCGAGGCGACCGTCGCGGGGCTCGACCTGCACGGGCGGGCGCTCCGCATGCGGGGCTACGACTCGAGGCAAGTCGATATCCCCTACGAGAGCGGGGTGCTCCACGGGCGAGTCCACTACGCGCCCGGGGTCGCGCGCGCGCCCACGATCGTGCTGCAGCAGGGCCTCCACGCATGGCCCGAGGATACGATGTGGGTCGTCGACGGCGCGCTCCAGCGGGGCTACCACGTGCTCTCGTTCCACGGCCCGGGCCAGGGCGCCTCGCTGCGCCTCCACGGGCACCCGTTCCGGCCCGACTGGGAGGTCCCCGTGGGCCGCGTGCTCGACTTCGCCGAGCGCGACGAGCGGCTCGACGCCGGCCGGTTCGTGCTGATGGGCCTCTCGTTCGGCGGCTACCTCGCGCCCCGAGCGGCCTCGCGCGAGCGCCGCCTGCGCGCCCTCGTCGCCAACCCGGGCGTCGTCAGCTGGCGCGACGCGATGCTGCGCCACTTCGCCTCGATGCCCGGTCTGCTCGAGCTGCACAGGCGCGGGCCCGCGGCCTTCGACCGCGCCATCGACGCCGCGTCGGTCGTGCTGCCCGACGCCCGCTGGTACTTCGACGACGTGACCTGGAAGCACGGTGTCTCGACACCGCACGAGGTGATCGACGAGCTCGGCAAGTACGACAACAGCGACGGCGTCGCGGACATCCGCTGCGAGACGCTGGTCATGGAGGGCAGCGCCGAGGACGCGTCGCCGGGCGAGTCGGAGCGCCTCTACGGCGCGCTCAGGTGCCCGAAGCACATGATGGTGTTCGACGCGAGCACGGCGTCGCAGGTGCATTGCCAGGGCGGCAACCAGCTCCTGGCCCAGGCGCGGCTCTTCGACTGGCTCGACGAGCGGGTGGCGCGATGAGGCCCGCCGATCGTGCCGCCGCGCGCTCCGCGGAGAGGCGAGGAGGGGCCCGCTCCCGACGCAGCGCGCGGACCTCGCGGCTCCTCGCCCTCGCGGCGCTCCTCTGGGTCGTCGCGCCGGGCGCGGCGTGGGGCCAGTTCCCCGACCTCGTGGACCTGAGCGCGCAGTACATGCCGGGCACCGCGCTCGAGGATCCGCGCCCCACGCGGGCGCAGGTCACGTCGTACGAGGTGAGCGCCAACGTGCCCATCCCCCTCGGAGAGAAGACGGTCCTGCTCCCGGGGGCGGCGTACCACGTCGAGGCGGTCTCCTACGCCGACACCCTGCCCGGCTTCGACTCGCTCCGGGCCTTCCACTCCGTCGATGTCCCCGTGCTGTTCGTCCAGCTCCTCCCCCGCGACTGGTCGCTCGCGCTGCGCGTCGCGCCGGGGCTGGCGGGCGACTTCGAGGGCTTCGACGGCGGGCTCGCCCGCGTCAGCGCGCTCGGGCTTGCGACCCACACGCTCTCGGAGCGGCTCGTCCTCGGGGGCGGAGCGCTCGCGTCGTTCAGCTTCGGTACGTTCCTCCCGCTGCCAGCCGCCTACGTCGACTGGACGCCGACTCCGTACTTCCGCCTCGAGGCCTTCCTTCCCGGCTTCGCGACGGCGAAGCTCCTGTTCTCGGATCGCGTCGAGATCGGCTTGCGCGCGGACCTGGCAGGGAACGCCTACGCGGTGCGCGACGCGCGCGTCGCGGGCGCGTGGCCCTGCGCCGCCCAGCCGGCCGACGACCCGGCGACCGAGCAGGATGAGCGGTCGGCGCGGCCTGAACAGTGCGTCGATCACATCGCCTATTCGGTCGCGACCGCGGGCGTGACCCTCGGCGTGCGAGCCGTCGGGACCGTGTGGCTGACCGCCCAGGCGGGGCACAGCCTGTTCCGTCGCTTCGAGCCGATGAACGCCGACGACGACGGCATCCCCGGAGGTGGGCAGAGCATGCCGGACGTGTTCTTCTTCCGCGCCGGCGCGACGTGGCGTATCCCGAAGAGCTGAGGCGCGTGGGGGCGAGGCGCACACGAGCCGCCCCCGCCGCCGGACCGTTGATGGCGGCTCGACGCCGGTGCATCCTCCGCCTCATGCGCCCGGGAGAGGTCATCGACAGCCGCTTCGAGATCGAGCGCGTCGCGGCCTCCGGCGGGATGGGGACGATCTACCGCGCCGTCGACCGGGCCACCGGGGCGCCGGTCGCGCTGAAGCTCCTCGGCCAGCCCGACCGCAGCGCCTCGCACCGCTTCGAGCACGAGGCCCGGATCCTCGCCGAGCTCGATCACCCGAGGATCGTCCGGCACGTGGCCCACGGAATCACCCCCGACGGGGTGCCCTACCTCGCCATGGAGTGGCTCGACGGCGAGAGCCTCGCGCAGCGCCTCGCCCGCCAGAAGCTCGACCTCGAGGAGAGCCTCGCCCTGCTCCGCGCGACCGCCGAGGCGCTCGGGGCGGCGCACGCGCGGGGCATCGTCCACCGCGACATCAAGCCGGGCAACCTCCTGCTCGTCGGCGGCGAGGTCGCCGGCCTCAAGGTGCTCGACTTCGGCATCGCCCGGATGAAGCGCACCATCGGCGCGCTCACGCGGACCGGCTCGGTGATGGGGACCCCGGGCTACATGGCCCCGGAGCAGGCCACCGGCGACCGCGACCGCCTCGACGCGCGGGCCGACATCTTCTCGCTCGGCGCGGTGGTCTTCGAGTGCCTCACCGGCAGGCCGGCGTTCCAGGGCCAGCACGTCATGGCCCTCCTCGCCAAGCTCCTCATGGAGGACCCGCCGCGCGTGCGGCACCTCCGGCCCGACCTGCCGCAGGAGCTCGACGACTTCGTCGCCCGCATGCTCGCGAAGGACCCGGAGCAGCGGCCGCGCGACGGCTCGGCCGTGCTCGAGGCGCTCGAGGCCCTCGAGCGCGATCCGAGCAGCGGCCTGGCCGCGCCGTCCGTGCTGTACGAGGCGATCACGACGGGCGAGCTCCGGCTGCTCTCGATGGTGGCCGCGAAGGAGCTGCACCCGGCCGCCTCCGACGGCTCGGCCAGCACGCTCGTCGTCGC
>JAICEP010000498.1 GCA_025924095.1 Sorangium sp. | reverse complement strand
TCCGCGCGGGGTCGCCGGTCAGCGAGACGCTGAGGAACTTGATGGCGAGCTCGGTCTTGAGCGTGACGTGGACGGCGAGCCACACCTCCGCCATGCCCCCGCGCCCGAGCGGCCGGACCAGACGGTACTTGCCGTCGACGATCTCGTCGGCCTCGTGCTGCCAGTGGTCCGACTCGTCGGCGCCCGCAGGGCGCTCCGCCGCGCCGGGGCTGACCCTGACGGTCGTCGGCATGCGGGGCGAGTCAGCGTCCACACGCGAAGGATAGTGGATGCAGCGTGCGGGACTGGCACTTTTTCACAGGGGCCGCTGTCGGTCCGCCTCCGCGTGTCCGCGTGTCCGCGCATCCGGCGAGCGCGGGACGGCGGCCGCGGTCAGCCGCGTGTCGGCGGCGAGCGCGGCCGTGTCACTCGGCGGCGTCGGCGAACAGATCCGCCGGCGGCTCCTCGAGGTGCGGCGGCGCCTGCGGGGCCGCCCGGCCCACGCCGCGATCGAGCGCATCGCAGAGGAGCGCGCCCACGCCGGGGACGACGCTGTCGATCGCCGCGTCGGCCTCGCGCGGGTTCAACCACCAGAACGGGTGGGAGACCGCGTACGGAAGGTGCCCGATCGGCCATGTCATCGTGGCTTGAGGCGCTCTGCCACGGCGGCCGGGACCTCGAGCGCGAGGCCGGCGAAGGCCCGGACGGTGTCGAGGAGCGCGGCGACGCCCGAGGACGCGCGCCACCCGCCGGTCACGCCGGTCCAGTGCTTCATCGGAAAGAAGATGTTGCCGTCGGTGTGCGTCGCCGCGCGATCCAGGAAGGTCGCGCGGGTCGTGTACGCGGCGAGCAGCCGCTCCGTGAGGGCCGGGAAGGCGACGAACATCGCGGCGGTGATGCGGCCGGCGGCGCCGACGTACGTGTCGCGCCGCGGCCGCTCGGCGAGGGAGACCATCGCGGCCGCGACCCGCTCGGGGTCGACGGTCGGCCGGATCGGCTGGACGGCGCGGCCCGTGTAATTGCCGGCGTGCTGGTAGATCGGGGTGTCGACCGACGCGGGAAGGAGCGTGCAGACGTGAATGTCCGGGGTGCCGGCGAGCTCCTGTCTCAGACAGGACGCGAGGCCGAGGATCCCGAACTTGGAGATCACGTAGGCGCTCATCGTCGGCGCGCCGAACTTGCCGAGGACGGAGAGGTTGTTGATGAGCACACCGGCGCCCTGCGCGCGGAAACAGGGCAGCACGGCCCGCACCCCGTGCACGTAGCCGAGCAGGTTCGTCTCGATGACCTGGCGGTAGGTCTCGTAGGGCGCCTCGTCCGCGCGCGCGTAGAGGAACACCGCGGCGTTGTTCACCCAGACGTCGATCCTGCCGAATACGTCGATCGCGGCGCGGGCGAGGGCCCTGACGCTGCACTCGTCCCGCACGTCCGTCGGGACGGCGAGCGCGCGCGCGCCGACGCTGGCGCACTCGGCGGCGACCTCCTCCAGGGCCGACGCGTTCCGCGCGGCGATGACCACCCTCGCGCCGCGCCGCGCGAACGCGATCGCCGCCGCCCTGCCAATCCCCGAGGACGCCCCGGTGATAACGACCACCGAATCGCGAACGCACTTCCGCATGACTGACAACCTCCCGCGCGGTCTGCTCCTCGCCGAGAGGAAAGCAACGCGCAGGCCACGCTGGCTCGGATCGTGTACAGGGAATCCGAGGTAACGCGCGGTTCCTCGCATGCCGCGGAGGGACGTTTGCGCCCATCACGCCATGCGCCGACAGAGGGCATGTCGTCGACGCCGCGCCGCTCTTTCCAGGAGTCAGTCGTGGAACGACTTGCCCGTCCTCGCCGCCTCGACGAGGGCCGGGGCGGGCGTCCAGCGCTTGCCGAAGCGGCGCTCGTACACCTCGATGCGGCGGAGCACCTCCGCGGCGCCGAGGGCGTCGACGTAGCGGAACGGGCCGCCGCGGAAGGGCGGGAAACCGAGGCCGAAGATCGCGCCGATGTCGCCGTCGCGCGGGCTCCGGAGGATGCCCTCGCCGAGGCAGTACAGCGCCTCGTTCACGAGCTGGAGCGAGCAGCGCATCTGGATCTCCTCGACGGCCACCGGCGGCTTGTCCTTCGCCTTCGGCAGCGGCAGCCCGAGCACGGCATAGACGCTCTCGTCAGGGTGCTTCCCCTTGCCCTTCTTCTTCGCCGCCGCCCCGTACAGGTACATCCCGCGCTCGTTCTTGCGGCCCCGGCGGTCGTCGGAGACCAGCTTGGCCATCGTGGGCGGCGGGGACATGCGATCGCCGAACGCCTCGATCATGATCGGGCCGATGTGGGCCGCCACGTCGATGCCCACCTCGTCGAGCAATGCCAGCGGACCGACCGGCCAGCCCCACGCGACGAGCGCCTGGTCGACCTGCTCGATCGCCACCCCCTCGGCCAGGAGCCAGCTCGCCTCGTTCATGTACGGCCCGAGGATCCGGCTCGTGTAGAAGCCCACCCCGTCGTTCACGACGATGACCGTCTTGCCCTGCCGCTTGCCGACCGCCACCGCCGTCGCGACCACCTCGGGGGACGTCGCCTCCGTCCGGATGACCTCCAGCAACGGCATCTTGTGGACCGGGCTGAAGTAGTGCATCCCCACCACGTTCTCCGGCCGCCTCGACGCGGCCGCGATCCGGGAGATCGGGATCGAGGACGTGTTCGACGCGACGATCACGCCGTCCTTGCCGTTCGCCTCGATGTCCCGCACGACCGCGTGCTTCACCGCGAGATCCTCGAACACCGCCTCGATCACGAGATCGGCGCTCCTCAGGCCCGAGCTGTCCGTCGTCGTCGTGAGCAGCGCGAGCTTCTGGTCCCGCTCGATCGGCGTGAGCTGCCTCTTCTTCACCCGGTCGCCGAGGATGTCGGTCACGACCTTGAGCCCGCGGCCGAGCGACGCGTCGTCGCGATCCCGGAGGCGCACCGCGATGCCGGCGTTCAGGCTGACATAGGCGATGCCGGCGCCCATCAGGCCGGCGCCGATCATCGCGATCTTCTCGACCTTCCTCGGCTGCACGGACGCATCGTCCACGCCGGTGTCCTTCTTCATCGCGTTCGTCGCGAAGAAGAGCTCCATCAGCCGGTGCGCCGTGCTCGACACGACGAGCTCGCCGAACGCCCGCGCCTCGACCTCCCTCGACGCGTCGAAGCCCCGGTCCGCATAGGTCTTCAGCACCTCGATGATCCGCTCGGGCGCCGGATAGTGCCCGCCGGTTTTCTCACGCGTTTTCTTCTGTGCTTGCTGGAAAAGTACAGTCCTGCCGAGCGGGTTTTGCTCGAGGGCCGCCCGGGTGAGGAGTGTGGCGGCGTCGAGCTTCGGCCCCTTCTTCGCGGCGCCGGCAGGGCGGAAGGGCGGGCCGCCTTCGACACGCGCGAGCTTCAGGGCGAGCGCCGCGGCCGTCTCCTTCAGGATGGGCGCGGGGACCACGTCGTCGGCGACGCCGAGCTGCCGCGCCTTCGAGGGGCGCATGTTCTTGCCGGTGAGGCCGTGGTCGAGCGCCGCCTGCAGCCCGGCGCGCTCCGCGAGCCGCTGCAGCCCGTTGATCCCGGGGAGCAGGCCGAGCTGCACCTCGGGCAGGCCGAGCACCGTCTTCCTGTCGTCGCTCAGCACCCGGGCATGGCAGGCGAGCGCCACCTCGAAGCCGCCGCCGAGCGCGGCGCCGTGGATCGCGGCCACGATCGGCTTGGGCGAGCGCACGATCCGCAGGATCGCCTCGTGGCCGGCCCGGCACATCGCCTCGGCCTGGGCCGCCGTGGTGACGCTCTTCAGCATGTCGATGTCGGCGCCCGCGATCCAGGTGTCGGCCTTGCCGGACACGAGGATGGCGGCCTTGATGAGCGGGTTGCTGGCGATCTGGCCCATGATCCGCTCGAGATCGCCGGCGAACGTGGGCTTCAGCGTGTTGACCGCCTCGCCCGGGACATCGTACGTGACGACGCCCACGCCGTCGGGGCGCACCTCCAGGGAGACGGGGCTCTTGGCCGCGGGGGCCGGCGTCACGGGGTCGATCGTCGTCGTCATGCTGCCTCCAGGACCACGGCGGCGCCGAGGCCGCCCGCCGCGCAGACGGTGAGGAGCGCGTGCTGGCCGCCGCGCTTCTTGAGCTCGCGGAGCGTGGAGAGCACCATGCGCCCCCCCGTGGCCGCGAACGGGTGGCCGAGCGCGATCGAGCCGCCGTTCACGTTGAGCTTCTCCGGGTCGATCTCGCCGACGGCGGCGGACCGGCCGAGCTTGTCCGCGGCGAACGACGCCGACGCGAGCGCCTTCAGGTTGGACGCGACCTGCGCGGCGAAGGCCTCGTGCATGTCGACGAGGTCCATGCGGTCGAGCGAGAGGCCGGCGCGATCGAGCGCCCGCGGCACGGCGAGCACCGGGGCCATGAGGAGCTGCCAGCCCGGGTCGACCGCCGCGTAGGCCCACGACTTCACGTACCCGAGCGGCTGGTAGCCGAGCGCTCTGGCCTTGCCCTCGCGCATGAGGAGCAGGGCGCTCGCCCCGTCGGTGAGCGGCGACGCGTTGCCCGCGGTGATGGTGCCGTGGCGGCGATCGAACGCCGGCGACAGCTTGGCGTAGGCGTCGAGGGTCGAGTCATCCCGGACCACGTTGTCGCGCTCGACCGGCTTGTCGTACGGCGGGGGGATCACGTGCATGACCTCGGCCGCGTAGGTGCCGTCGCGCCAGGCGCGCGCGGCGTTCGTGTGCGAGCGGTGGGCGATGGCGTCCTGCTCGGCGCGGGTGATGCCGTTCTGCTTCGCCATCTTCTCGGCGGCCTCGCCCATCTGCTCGCCGGTGGTCGGCTCGCGCGAGAAGCCCGGGACCGGCGGCACGATGTCCTTCAGCGAGAGGCGGGAGAGGATCTCGAGCCGGGCGCCGAGCGTCCTGGCCTTCTGGAAATCGGTCAGCGCGGAGGCGAGCTTCCGGGAGACGCCGAGGGGCACGTCGCTCATGCTGTCGGCGCCGCCGACGAGGGCGACGTCGTGCTGGCCGGCGAGCATCGCCTCGGCGGCGCTCGTCATGGCCTGGAGCGACGTCGCGCACGCGCGCGAGACGCTGTAGGCGTCGATGTCCTTGGGCAGGCCGGCGCGCAGCACGACCTCGCGCGCGATGTTGAGCCAGTCGAGCGTCGGCACGACCTGGCCGTAGACGACCAGCGTGACGTCGCGCGGGCTCACCTCGCTCCTCTGGAGGAGCTCCTTGACGACCGTGGTCGCGAGATCGACGGTGCGCAGCGCCTTGAGCGCCGTCCCCGCCTTGGTGAACGGCGTGCGCAGCCCAGCGACGACCGCCACCCGGTCCTTGCCGCTCTTCCCATTCTTGCCTGAAGCCATGTCGACTCCTCTGCCGCCGGAGAGCCCACCGCGGGCCCGCCCCGCGCGCCCCCGCGCAGCCCCCCCGGATCCCGGCTCGCCGGTCGGGTGAAGTCCCTTAGGTGCGCTGACGCGACGTGTCAACCTCGCTCGGTCGCTCGGGGTCGGAGAGAGGACAGCGCGCTCCAGGAGTGAAGTGAGGATGGAAGATCGGTCGAGTCGTCGCTTTGTCTAATTTGGCCCACACAGGATCTTCCCGATAGCGTTACGGGCCATGGGGAAACGACTTCAGTTCAGTGCGCTGCTCTGCGTCGCTGCGGCGATCGCGGGGTGTGCGACGACGGGCGCCAGCTCCACGGCGCCGGCGACGCCGGGCTATGTGTATGTCACCGGGCACCAGACCACGTTCGGGTTCACCACGCCCGAGGTGTGGAGGTGCCCTGAGCAGGCCGGGAAGGGCGAGTGTACGCGGGTCGAGGTAACGGAGGAGGGCGAATGAAGCGTTCTTTGAAATGGTGCCTGCTGCTCGCGGCGATCGGCTCCACGGGCTGCCAGGCTGTTTACACGGACATCCGGCACGTGGACGGAAACCGATACGTCATCACCCGCAACAAGTCGGGCCCCTTCACGAAGGCTCACGGCACGGTCCTCGACTGCCAGGCGAACGGCGACGCGATGACCTGCACCGAGATCAGCGACCTTTAGAGCAGCGGGCACCCGCTTCGGATACGGGCCCACCTCGACGTTTTCGGTGCTCAGCTGGAGCGGCGGGCACCCGCTTCGGATACGGGCCCACCT
>JAICEP010000497.1 GCA_025924095.1 Sorangium sp. | reverse complement strand
TGGCGGCGGCCGACGTCTCACCCTCGATCGCGAGGACGTAGTACCGGTAGGCGTCCGCGTTGAGCTTGAGCTGTTCGTAGGTGCGGGCGATGTTGAAGATGACGTTGCGGTTCGGGACGAGCCGGTTCGACACCAGGAAGTGTTCCAGGGCGCCCCGGTAGTCACGCGCCGAATAGCGCTCCGTGGCGATCCTGAAGTGCAGATCGGCCTCATCGGCCAGATCATCCGCCCAGGCAGGCCGACCGGAGAATGTGAGGAGTGCTACGAGTATGAGTAGGAGTGCGGAGCGACGAAAGCTCATCTTTCGATCTCGATTCCCAACGGTCGAAGTGGAGCGCAAAGCGCCGTCCGCCGGGTCCAGCCGTCACGCAAAAACCCGGCGAGCTTGGGACGAAACAGCCGCATTGCCGGGTCAGCTTACCGTAAGCCGTCAGCTGATCCAACCTGTTCGCACAGACGGCCGTGGACCTCACGCCGGCGTGGACGCCGCTGTGTAGGCGCCGTGCGCGGAGCGCATGACAGAGTGAGCGGAACCCGGGGCGGCGCGCGGGGCCCGGTGCCCCGCAGGAGGCGCCGTCAGGCAAGCGCTCGAGCTCGGCGCCCGGGGGCCGCGCCGCGCGCGCCAGAGTGAGGTGGAGCGCTGGTCAGGCCCAGCGCCAAGGTGAACAAGGGCGGTGCATCGCTGCGCTGACGCGCAGGAGTCCTCCCGGCTCCGCGCGGCGCGTGCGAGCCCCTTGGCCGCCCGGCGCCCGGCGCGTTGAACTCCGCCGCCTCCGCCGCATCCGCCGCGCGCCCGGGCCGGCGGCTCAATTGTGCCTCCAGCGGGTGAGCCGCTCCAGGATCATGATGGACGCCGCCACGCCGATCAGGAGGAGCGTTGAAATCGCGAACAGGTCGGTCCGCACGCCTCGCATCTGAGATTGGTAGACGTAGAGCGGGAGCGTGACCGAGCGTGGGCCGGACGTGAAGAAGCTGATCACGAAGTCGTTGAGCGACAGCGTGAACGCCAGCATGGCGCCCCCCACGATCGCCGGCCACAGGAGGGGGAGCGTGACCCTCCGGAAATGGCGCCACGGCGACGCATAGAGGTCCATCGCGGCCTCGCTCAGCGTCGGCCCGATGGCGACGAGCCGACTGCGGACGATGAGCGTCACGAACGCGATCTCGAACGTCACATGACTGATGATCATCGTCGTCATGCCGGGCTCGAACCAATGGTCCACCACGCGGCGGAGCACGTTGAACGCCATGACCAGCACCGCCGCGAACGTGATGTCGGGGGCGACCGCCGGGATGTCCACGATCGACTCGAGCAGGCGGCTCACGGAGCTCGGCCACGGAAAGCGCATCCCGAGCGCGAGCAGCGTCCCGAGGACCGTCGAGATGACCGTCGAGGCGCCGCCGAGCACCAGGGTGTTCACGGCCACCTCGCGGATCTCCCTGGCGCGCCGGCTCGTCTCGGGATCGGCGAGGAGCTCGATGTACCAGCGCACCGAGAAGCCCGTCCAGATCAGGCCCCGCTCCGCGGTGTTGAACGAGTACATGGCGACCGCGAGCAGCGGCACGTAGAGGAGCCCGAAGCCGAAGAAGGCGGCGACGGTCGTCAGCGCGCGCCAGGGGCCGCGGCCGCTGCTCACAGGATCTCCACGGAGCGCCCATTTCGGCGGTACAGCGAGACGCCGCCCAGGGTCAGGATGATGAGCAGGAGGCTCAGCGCCGCGCCATAGGGGATGTTCCGGCCCGGGCCGAACTGGTGCTGGATCAGGTTGCCTATCAGCCAGTGCTTCGCGCCGCCGAGCATGTCGCTCACCACGAAGACGCTCATCGCAGGGACGAACGTCAAGATCACGGCGACGCTGAGGCCGGGCAGGGTCTGGGGCAAGATCGCGGCGAAGAAGACGCGGAGCCGCGAGGCGTAGAGGTCCTGCGCCGCCTCGACGAGCGACCAGTCGAGGCGGTCGATGCTCGTGTAGAGCGGGACCACCGCGAACGGGAGCGAGGCCGCGACGAGGCCGAGCGCGACCGCGGTCCAGCTGGGGTAGATGTCGCGGCCGGGGTCGATCCAGCCGAGCCAGGCGGCGAGCTTGGCAGGCATCAGCTGCGCCGACAGGAGGAGCTTCCAGCTGAACGTGCGGATGACGAGGTTCGTGCAGAGCGGGACGATGACGAGCGCCAGCCAGAAGAACCGCCGGCGCCGCGAGCCGCGAGCGATGAAGAAGCCCATCGGATACGCGAGCGTCACGGAGGCGCTCGTGGCGATCAGCGCGAGGACGATGCTCCGGATGAGGATGCGCGCGTTCTCGCCCGATGCGGAGCCGAAGATGCGCGCGAACGACTCGAGCGTCAGCTCCCAGATCAGGACGCCGTCCGCGTCGCGCTTCATGAACGACACGACGAAGAGCGCGAGGCTCGGCAAGAGGAGGAACACGGCCAGCCAGGAGATGCCGCCCGCGATGAACAGGAAGCCCCGCGCGAGGAGCCTGCGCCGCGTCGTCAGCTGGCCATACCAGACCGTCGGCTCAGTCACTGAGCACCTCGAGCCGCTCGGCGGGCAGCGCGAGCCAGACGGACGAGCCGGGCGTGAGCCGCGCGCGGGGGCTGAGCTGCACGCGCAGCGGCCCGGGCTCGATGATGAGCTCCACGTGATCGCCGCGGTAGAAGCTCTCGCGCACGACGCCGCGCACGCCGTTCTCCGGCGGCTCGTTCTCGCACAGCTCGATCCACTCGGGGTGGATCGCGAGCGTGCCGAACTCCCACTGTGGCGTGGTCTGGACCCTCAGCGCGCCCACCGTCGTGAAGACGAGCGTCGCGCCGACGCGCTGCGCCGAGATGAGGTTGGCCGCGCCGAAGAACTCGGCGGCGAAGCGGCTCTGCGGCCGCTCGTACACCTCGGCCGTCACGCCCTGCTGCTCGATGCGGCCCTTGTTCATCAGCACGATCCGGTCCGAGACGGTCATCGCCTCGTCCTGATCGTGAGTGACGAGCACGAACGTCTTCCCGAGCGCGCGCTGGAGGCGGCGCAGGTCGAGCTGGACCTCGGCGCGCAGCTTCGCGTCGAGGGCCGACATCGGCTCGTCGAGCAGCAGCACCTCAGGCTCGTTGACGACCGCGCGCGCGAGCGCGACTCGCTGCTTCTGACCGCCCGAGATCTGGTGCGGATATCGCTCCGCGAGATCATCGAGCTTGAGCATCGAGAGGCTCGAGCGCACGCGATCGCGCACCTCCGGGTCAGGGATGCTGCGCGACCTCAGGCCGAACGCCACGTTCTCGAACACGCTGAGATGCGGGAACAGGGCATAGTTCTGGAACACCGTGTTCACCGGCCTGCGGTTCGCCGGCAGGTGGTCAACCGCCCTGCCCGCGAGGAGGATGCGCCCCCGATCGGAGCGATCGAGCCCCGCGATGATGCGGAGCAGCGTCGTCTTTCCGCAGCCGGATGGCCCGAGGAGCGTGACGAACTCGCCGGCCTCCGCCGTGAACGACACGTCGTTCAGTATCTGTGTCTTCCCGAAGCTCTTGCTGACATTCTCAACAACGAGGCTGCATCCCGGGTTCCGCGCGGCCTCGCTCTCGGTCGGGGGCCTCGTGATGCGCCGCGCCGACGACGAGAAGAAGTCTCTCAACCTCTGGATCACCCCAGCAAACCCTTTGCGCGTGGCGCTCTCGGAACCGCTTCCGATGCCTCGGAGCGTACTACGCAGACCATGATGCTCTCCCGTTGTCAACTGGGTGCGCGCCGGGTTGACCGGCTGAGCGGCGCGCGTCGGACCGGGTTCTTTTCGCTCGCAGGCCGGGTACGCTACCGCCCTTCCCTTGGGCATGCCAGCTTTCTGCCGATCCGGCTCGCGGCGTCGCGCACGCGCCACGCAGGCCGCGCGCGCCGCCGACGCACGCCGCGCTCCCCCCGCGCACGCCGCGCACGCCGCGCTCCCGCGCGCACGCCGCGCTCCCCCCGCGCACGCCGCGCGCACGCCGCGCGCTTCCCAGGCGCCTGCCACGCGGCTTCCGCGCGCCTGCCACGCGTCTTCCACGCGCTGCTTGCCACCGCTCGGCGCCGGTGATTTCTTGGTCCACGCATGGGCCTGAGGAGCGCGAGACCTGAGTTCGGAGGCACGCGTCGCTTCCAGGTCGTTCGCGTCGTCGGTGTCGGCGGGATGGGGGTTGTCTACGAGGCCTTCGACCGCGAGCGAAAGGGGCGCGTCGCCCTCAAGATCCTCCGGAATCTGAGCGCCGATGCGCGCCTCCGGTTCAAGAACGAGTTCCGTTCGCTGCAGGACATCCAGCACCAGAACCTGGTCAGCCTCGGCGAGCTCCACGAGGAAGAGGGGCAGCTCTTCTTCACGATGGAGCTCATCCGCGGCGTCGACTTCGTTGTGCACGTGCGGCTCCACGAGGAGGGCGACGCCGGGCCGAGGGGCGAGCCCGCGAGCGGCGGGCGGCGCTCCACCCTGCCGTCGATCCCCCTCTGGCATTCGCAGGGCCCCGCGTCCGAGCCGCAGCCCCGGATCAAGCGCCCCTTCCACGAGGCCCGCCTCCGCTCGGCGCTGGCGCAGCTCGCCCAGGGGCTCGCGGCGGTGCACGCGGCCTACAAGGTCCACCGCGACATCAAGCCATCCAACGTGCTCGTCACCGCCGAAGAGCGGGTGGTCGTCCTCGACTTCGGCTTCGTCGCCGACGCGAGCGGCCCGGGGCGCGAGCACGCCGTCGTCGGGACGCTCCACTACATGGCGCCCGAGCAGGCCGAGGGGAAATCGGCCGGGCCCGAGGCGGATATCTACAGCCTGGGGGTGATGCTCTACCTCGCGCTGACGGGCGTTTATCCGTTCCAGACCGCGCCCAAGGCGACGATGGACATGATGCGGCGGGCCGAGCCGCCGCCGCCGAGCCGGCTCGTCGAGGACATGCCGGCCGACATCGACGAGCTCTGCGTGGACATGCTCCGCATCGACCCGGCCGCCCGCCCGACCGCGCGCGACGTGCTGCGGCGGCTGCGCGTGCAGGAGCTCATCGAGGAGCCGCCCGTCCTCTCGCAGCGCATCGGCTTCGTCGGCCGGCACAGCGAGCTCGCCGCGCTCGAGGGCGCGTTCGCCGAGGCGAAGATGGGGCGCGGGATAACGCGGTTCATCGAGGGCGAGTCGGGCGTCGGCAAGAGCGCGCTCCTGCGCACGTTCCTGGAGCGCATCGACAAGGAGGCGCTCGTCCTCGCCGGGCGCTGCTACGAGCGCGAGGCGGTCCCCTACAAGGCGGTGGACGAGCTCATCGACGCGCTGAGCCGGCACCTCGCGCGCCGCCCTCCCGAGGAGATGAGGGCGCTCCTGCCGCCCAACGCCGGCCTGCTCGGCACCGTGTTCCCTGTGCTCCGGACGGTCCCCGCCATCACCGAGGCGCGCGCGCGGCGCAAGGCGATCGACCCGCCCGAGATCCGCGCCCTCGTCTTCACCGCCCTGCGGGAGCTGCTCGGCCGGCTCGCGGCCGAGCGGCCGCTCGTGCTCGCGATCGACGACCTCCAGTGGGCCGACGCCGACAGCGTCGCGCTGCTCTCGGAGGTGATGCGCCCGTGGACCGAGGCCGACCTCAGCGCCGCGAGCCGGCCCGGCTCGTTCGCCGGCCTCGACGGCCCCGTGCCCGCGGGCGCGCCCGTCGATCCCTCGCGCCCGCGGGCGATGATGCTCGTCGCGGCGGTGCGGACCGCATCGGAGACGGCGCCGCCGGTCTCGCGGCAGCTCGGGGTGCCGGTCGACTCGCTCGGGCACATCATCCTCCATCGCCTGTCGCTCGCGGAGGCGCAGGAGCTCTGCGTGCTGCTGCTCCGGGGCGCGCCGCTCGGCCGGCCGCTCAGCATCGAGGCGATCGCGCAGGAGGCGGGCGGCCACCCGCTGTTCATCGACGCCCTGCTGCGCCACCGGCTGGCCCAGGACAACGACGGCAGCCCGGTGCGCCTCGACGACGTCCTCTGGGCGCGGATCAGCCGGCTGGATCCGCGGGCGCGCCAGCTGCTCGAGCTCGTCGTCTGCGCCGGCGTGCCGGTGCTGACGTCGGTGGCCGCGCACGCCATGGCGGCGGACTTCGTGGAGCTCACGCGGGTGCTCTCGGCCCTGCGCGCGGCGAACCTCGTGCG
>JAICEP010000496.1 GCA_025924095.1 Sorangium sp. | reverse complement strand
TCCCACCGGCGGGCCATGGAGAGAGCTCGGTCGGGATCGCGAACCGGGTGCCGTCGATCGTGATGTGCGGGTTCAGGGTCTCGAAGTGGAGGTGAGGAGGCACGGCCTCATGCTCGAAGCAGAGCACCGTCTTGATGATGCCGGCCACGCCGGCCGCCGCCTCGGAGTGGCCGATGTTCGTCTTCACCGAGCCGAGCAAGCAGCGATCGGCGCCGGCCTTCCCGTAGACCTCTGCGAGCGCCTCCACCTCGATCGGATCGCCCAGCGTCGTGCCCGTACCGTGCGCTTCGACGTACGTCACCCCGGACGGGTCGACGTCCGCGTTGCGGAGGGCCTGTCGGATGACGGCCGCCTGCGACAATCCGTTGGGCGCCGTGATGCCGTTGGAGTGCCCGTCCTGGTTCAGCGCCGTGCCGCGGATCACCGCCCAGACGCGATCGCCGTCGCGGAGCGCGTCGGAGAGGCGTTTGAGCACGAGGATGCCGCACCCCTCCGCGCGCACGAAGCCGTTCGCGCGGGCGTCGAACGTCCTGCATCGCCCGTCCGGCGAGAGGAACTCGACCTTCGACGCCGCGATGGTGAACTCGGGCGTGAGCATGAGGTTCACCCCGCCGGCAAGCGCGAGATCGCTCTCGCCGACGCGCAGGCTCTGACACGCGAGGTGGATCGCCGTGATCGCCGAAGAGCACCCGGTGTCGAGCGCGACGTTGGGGCCGCGCAGATCGAAGATGTACGACAGGCGCCCGGAGAGGATGCTGTGGGATGTGCCGGTGCCGCTGTAGGCGTCGATCTTGACCGGATCGGCGAACTGAAGCCGCGCGTAGTCGTTGCTGTGGCTCTGCACGCCGAGGAAGACGCCGGTCGCGCTGCCGGCCAGCCGCTCGAGGGTCTGCCCGCCGTCCTCCAGCGCCTCGTAGGCGACCTCGAGCGCGATGCGCTGCTGCGGGTCCATGGCGACCGCCTCGCGCGCCGAGATCCCGAAGAAGTCGGCGTCGAAGTCGCCGATGCTCGAGAGGAAGCCGCCCCAGCGGGTGTTCATCTTCCCGGGCGCGGCGGGGTCGTTGTCATAGAGATCCTGAGCGTTCCAGCGCTCCAGGGGAACCTCGGTGACCGCGTCGACGCCGTCGCGCAGGAGCGCCCAGAAGGACGCCGGATCGACGACCGCTCCGGGGAAGCGGCAGCCCATCCCGATGATGGCGATCGGCGGGGCGCTCGGCGGACCCGGCGCGGCGGAGGCGCCGTTCGTCGGTGCGTGGCCGTTCACCGGCTCCCGCGCCGCGCCGTTCTGCGCGCGGGAGGAGCCGTCTCCGTCCACCAGGACGTGGCCGTCGCGCCCCATCGCCTCCCCGTGGGAGCCGGCGGCCGCGTCGGGATCGAGCGAGACCCCCAGCCGATCCGCGAGGAAGCGCGCGATCGCGGAGATCGTCGGGTGGTTCCACACGAACGTCGCCGGCAGCGTCAGCCCGACGCTCGCGCCGACGCGGTTGCGGAGCTCGACGGCGGTGAGCGAGTCGAGCCCCAGTTTGCGTACCGAGGTGTCCGGATCGATCGGCGACGAAGGCGGGAGGCCCAGGACGGAGGCGAGGTATCGCGAGACGTGGGCCTCGAGCAGGAGGCGGCGCGCTCGCCCCGGCGGCGCGCTCGCGAGCGCCTCGCGGAGTCGGTGCTCGGGCGCGGCGAGCGCCGCGGGCGCGGCCGGCCGAGCCTTGCGCAGGCGCGCGAAGAACGGCGATGCGGCGGCGGACGCGTGGGTCTCGCACCATCGCTCCACGTCGAGCGCGACCACGCCGATCTGGGCGGCGTCCGCCCGCAGCAGGCGCGCCAGCGCATGAAGCCCGTCGCCGGGCGAGAGGCTCGCGATCCCGCGCGCGGCGAGGAAGGCAGAGCGATCCTCGCGCGCCGCCAGACCCACCTCGGACCACGGACCCCAGTTGATGCTGAGGCCCGGCAGACCGCACGCGCGCCGGTGGTGCGCGAGCGCGTCGAGAAAGGCGTTCGCTGCCGCGTAGTTCCCCTGGCCGGCGGTGCCGAGCATCGAGGCCACGGACGAGAACAGGACGAAGAAATCGAGCGGAGCCCCGAGCGTCAGGCTGTGCAGGTTGAAGGCGCCGGCGACCTTGGATGCCATCACCGCCGCGAGCCTTTCGCGATCGAGATCCACGAGCGGGGCGTCGTCGACGCTCCCCGCGGCGTGCACGACGCCGCGGAGGGGCGGGATCCGCAGCGCGACGCGCGCGAGGGCCGTCGCAAGCTCGGTCGCGTTCGCCACGTCGGCCCGCGCGATCTCGACGCGGGCGCCGGCTCGCTCCAGCGCCCCCACGGCCTCCTGCGCCGCAGGCGAGCCGCCGCTCCGACCCACGAGCACGAGGTGCTTCGCCCCGCGCTCGACCATCCACCGCGCGACCTCGAGGCCCAGAGCACCGAGGCCGCCCGTGATCAAGTACGCGCCGTCCGGGCGCAACCGGCTCTCGTCCGCCGCTGTAGCGTCGGCCGACCTGGCGCCGGGATCGGCGAGCGCCGCCATCGGGCGCCGGGCGAGCCGCGCCACGTAGCGCGCGTCGCCGCGCAGAGCCCACTGCGGCTCGTCCGTCGCGGAGAGGAGCAGCTCGGCGAGCGACGACGCCTCGTCCGCGCCGCCGCGCGGATCGAGATCGACGAGGGTCGCGCAGAGCTCCGGGTGCTCCTGGGCGATCACCCGCCCGAGGCCCCACGGCGACGCCTGGGCCGGTGACACGGCGAGGACCTCCTCGCCTGCCGCTTGCGCGCCGCGCGTCAAGACCCAGAGGCGCGGCGATCGGCCGGCCGCGGTCAACGCCTGGACGAGGTGCAGCACGCCCGCGCAACCCAGCGCCTCCGCCGCGGCGAGGCTCGCCACCGAGGTCTCCTCGGGCGCCGCGGCGTCGAGGCCGAAGAGGTCCACGATCCCCGCGCACGCCGGCTGATCCGGCCCGAGCGCCTCGGCGACGAGGCGTACGAGGTCCTCGGGGCGCGCTGGATCGACGAGATAGCGGTCCGGAGCCTGGCGCTCGAACGCCGCCCCCGCATCGACGCGCGCGCAGCGGCTGCCCAGGGCCTCGAGCCGCTCGATCAGCCGATCGCCCAGGCCCGCGCGATCGGCGAGGACGACCCAGCGCTCGCTGGACGCCGGTCGTGACGAGGGCTCGGGGGCGGCGAGGACAGCGCCTCGCTCCCACTGGATCTCGTAGGCCCCGAAGCGCGCGTCCTGCTCCTCCGCCGCCGGTGACACAGGGGCCTCGTGCTCCTCCGCGACGCGCGTGGCCTCCAGCCAGAAACGCTGCCGTTGCCACGGGTAGGCAGGCAGCGGCGCGAGCCTTCCCTCGTGCGGATAGAGCCCCCGCCACTGGACGGGGTGACCCAGCGCATAGAGGGCCCCGAGCGACTCGAGCATCACGGCGCGCTCGCCCCGCTCGCTCCGCAGCGTGGCGAGGAGCGTCCCGCTGCGCCCGGAGCGCTCCATGCATTCGGCCATCGGCCGTGCGAGCGCAGGGTGCGGACCGATCTCGACGAAGATCTCGTACCCTTGCCCGATCGCCTCGGACACCGCGGCTTCGAACCGGACCGGCTCGCGCAGGTTGCGCGCCCAGTAGGCGCCCGTGAGCTCGCTCCCCAGGACCGGCTGCCCCACAGTTGTCGAGAGCATCGGCAGCGCCGCCTTCCGCGGAGCGAGCCGTTCCAGCGCGGCTTCGAGCTCCTCGGCAAGCGGCGCCATCTGGCCGCTGTGAGAGGCGAAATCCACGTCGAGCAAGCGGCAGCTCTTGCCCTGGGACTCGAGGCGCTCGATCACGGCCGCGAGGGCGTCCGGCTCGCCCGAGAGCACCGTCGAGGAAGGGCTGTTCATCGCGGCCACCCAGAGCCGCCCGGGCGCCTCCGCGACGAGTCGCTCGGCCTCCTCGCAGGACACCCCGGTGACGGCCATCCGCCCCTGTCCGGCGGCCCGGTGCGCGAGCCGCCCGCGGTGGCTCACGATGCGCGCCGCGTCCTCGAGCTCCAGCGCGCCGGCGACGTGGGCGGCCGCGACCTCGCCGACGCTGTGGCCGATGACCGCATCGGGCACGACCCCCCACGCGCGCCACTGGGCCGAAAGCGCGACCTGGAGGGCAAAGAACATGGGCTGCGCCACATCCGACCGCGACAGGCGCGAGCGCGAGGCGTCGACCTGCAGCTCTTCCCGCACCGACCAGCCGAGGTGCGGGAAGAGCGCGGCGTCGCAGCGCTCGATCGCCTCGCGGAACACCGGCTCGCTCGCGAGGAGCTCGCGCCCCATCCCGCCCCACGACACCCCCTGCCCTGCGAACACGAACACGATCTTGCGACGTGACCCCGGAGGGCAGCGCCCGACGGTGAGCCCGGGGCGCACCTCACCCGCGACAAAGGCGTCGAGCTCGTCGACGAGCCCCGAGACGGAGTCGGCGAGCACCGCAAGCCGGTGGTCCTGGTGCCCCCTCCGCGCCGCGGCCGTGTAGCAGAGATCGTCGAGCGCGAACGGAGGGCGGTCCCGGAGCTGGGACGACACCGCTCGGGCGAGGGCCTGCAGCGCCTCCGGCGTGTGCGCCGAGAGGGGCAGGAGCGACACCTCCGCCCGGGCGACCGCGGTGGGCGCGAGGTCCGCGAGCGCGACGGGGCGGGCGTCGGCCGGGACCAGGCGGGACCAGCGGATCGACGCCCCGCGCACGTAGATCTCGCCGAGCGCTTCGCGCAGCGTCGCCGCCTCGTCTTCGCCGCGGCGCATGCACGCGAGCACCGTCGCGCGTCGGCCGCCACGCTGCACGGTCTGCTCGATGTTGTGGAGCAGGACCGGGTGCGGCCCGATCTCCAGAAAGGTGTCGTGCCCCTCGCTCACGAGCAGCTCGAGCGCCGCCGCGAACCGCACCGGCTCCCGGAGGTTCCGGGCCCAGTACGCCGCCGTGCACTCGGCTCCGTCGAGCGCGGCGGCGGTCACCGTCGACACGATGGGCACCGACGCGCGCCGGGGCCTTAGCTCTGCCAGCGCAGAGAGCAGCTCGGGGACGAGCGGATCCATCGCCGGGCTGTGGGCGGCGAAGTCGACCTTGATCCGGTGGCCAGTGCGACCTTCGCGCTGGAGCGCGGCGAGCGTGTCGGCGACCGCGGCCTCCTCGCCCGAAATCACGGTCGAGATCGGGCTGTTGTAGCCGGCGACATGGAGGCGCCCCGGGTGCGCGGCGCAGAGGCGCTCGGTCTCCTCGGCGTGCAGCTCCACGAGGGCCATTGCGCCACGGCCGTTCATTCGCTCCTGGAGCCTGCTCCTGTGGTGGGCGATGCGCAGCGCGTCCTCGAGATCGAGGGCGCCTGCCACGTGCGCCGCGGCGATCTCCCCGCCGCTGTGGCCGATCACCGCCGCGGGCTCGACGCCCCATGACCGCCACAGCGCGCCGAGCGCCGCCTGGACGGCGAAGAGCGACAGCTGCTGCACGTTCACCTCGCGCAGCCGCGTGCGCGACGCGTCGGCGAGGAGCTCGTCGACGAGCGAGAGGCCGGCGAGCCGGCGCAGCGCTCGATCGCAGCGCTCGATCACCGCGCGGAAGACCGGCTCCTGCAGCAGCAGCGTGCGCCCCATGCCCGGCCATTGCGAGCCGCTGCCGGCGAAGACGAACACCACCCGTCCGTGGAGCCCCGCCGCGTCGCCAGCCGAGAGCCCCTTCTGCGGAAGCGCGGCGAGGTAGCCATCGAGCAGCGCCGCCGCCTCTGCGCGCGAGCTGGCCGTGACGGCCATCCGGTGCCGCCCCTGGCTCTGCATCGCCCTCGCCGCGGCCGTCGCGCACAGATCGGAGAGCGCCGGCTCCGGACCGGGCGCGCCCGCGAGCGCGCGGATCTCTCGCGCCATCGCGGCGAGGGATTCCGGCGCGTCGGCCGCGAGCGGGAGGATCTGCGCCGGGCTCTGGCGAAGCTCCTCGATCACCACGTGGCAGTTCGTCCCTCCGAAGCCGAAGGAGCTCACGCCCGCGAGCGCGGCCTCGTCCTCGTGGGGCCAGTCGACGAGCCTTGGCGGCACCGCGAGGCGCAGCTCTGCGAAGGGGATATAGGGGTTCGGCTGCTCGAAGTGCAGATTGGGGGGGATCTTCCGGTGCTGGATCGAGAGCACG
>JAICEP010000495.1 GCA_025924095.1 Sorangium sp. | reverse complement strand
CCAGCGCGGGCGCGGCTCGGGGCGGCGGTGAGCGCGAACCGGGCCTGCGAGGGGTGCCACGAGGAGGTGGCGCGGGAGTGGCGCGCGTCGCTCCACCACCGGGCGAACACCGAGCCGGCCTACCGGCGGGCGTTCGCGATCGAGCCGATGCCGTTCTGCCGGGCTTGCCACGCGCCCGAGGCGAGGCCGGAGGAGCCAGAGCCGGAGGCGCTCGGGGCGCTCGGGGTGGGGTGCGTGACGTGCCACGTGACGAGCGACGGCGAGGGCGAGCTCGCGGGGCCCGCGGTGGCGCCGGTGCTCGCAGCGCCGTGGGCGGGGAGCGGGGCGCCGCCGGCGGCGCCGCACGCGGTGCTCCGGGACGCGCGGTTCGGGGGCGCGGACGCGTGCGCGGCCTGCCACGAGTTCGCGTTCCCCACGGCGCGGGGGCGGGCGGCCGCGGAGCTGATGCAGTCGACCGGCGCCGAGCACCGGGCGTCGCCGGCCGCGGACCAGCCCTGCGCGGCGTGCCACATGCCGCGCGGGCCGGGGGGGCGGCGCAGCCACGGGTTCGCAGGATCGCGGGACGAGGCGCTCGTGCGGAGCGCCGTGGCGGTGACGGCGCGGCGGCTCTCGGCGACGCGCGTGGCGGTGACGCTCGCGCCCGCGAACGCCGGGCACGCGTTCCCGACGGGAGATCTGTTCCGGAGGCTCGAGGTGTCGGCCGAGGCGCTCGGGCCCGACGAGCTGGTGCTGGGGCAGGACGAGCGCTACCTGACGCGGCATTTCGTGCTGCGGCCCGGGACGATCGGGCGGAAGCTCGTGGCCGACGATCGGGTGCACGCGGAGCCCGTGACGGTGGAGCTCGACGTCGGGACCGCCGGCGAGGGACGGACGATCGCGTGGCAGGTGGCCTACCAGCGGGTGGCACACCCGAACGGGGTGGACCTGCGCGAGGCGGAGATCGAGGGCGAGATCCGGGTGGCGTCGGGGAGGCTCGCGCCGTGAGCGGACGGAGGAGGAGCGATGATCAGGCGAAGGGCGTGGTGGGGGCTGGGCGGGCTCGTGATGGCGATGGCCGGGTGCGGACCGGCGCCGGCGCCGCAGGCGGCGGACGGGCCGCGCGCGGAGGCCGCAGCAGAGGGGCCGGGCGCGTCGGGTACGGCAGGCGCGGCAGGCGCATCGAGCGCCGTGGGCGCGGCGGGCGCGGCGGGCGGGGTGAAGGCGGACGAGGCGACGACGCCGGCGCCGCCGCCGAGGTCGGCGTTCACGCCTGTGGCGCAGGTCCCGGCGGAGATCGATCTGCGGCTGCACCCGGTGGAGGGCGCGCTGCTCGTGTCGACCACCAATCTCATGACACCCGAGGGGGAGCAGATCGCCTCCGCCGTCGGCGTGCTGAAGGATGGGAAGATCGAGTTCCCGAAGCGGCTGCACCTGCCGGGGTGGTGGGTGGCCGTGATCGGCGTCCACGGGCGCTATCCTGACCAGCTCGACCTGATCGCGACGGGCACCACGGGCCGCACCGGCATCGCCGAGCACTACGTGCTGGGGGCGCAGGGCTGGGTGCGGCGGGTGAGCGACCAGGGGCTGTCGTTCACCGGGGTGGCGAGGATGGGCAGCTCGCTCGTGGGGCTGGCGGGGCCGACGATGATGGGGGTCCCGAAATTCATCACGCTGCGCGGGCCCAGGGTGGGGCTGACGATCACGCCGGCGCCCAAGAAGAGGCCATGTCGCGGGTGGGAAGCGCCGCTGCCTTACCCGGAGGCCGAGGTCCGCCCGCGGGCCTTCGGGGCGACGCGCGATGGGACCGCGCTGAGCTACGGGGACGGCTGCAGCGGGGAGAGCGCCCTGGAGGTGTGGAAGCCGGGCGAAAAGGGCGCGACCCTCCTGCCCGTCCCGGCGCTGATCGAGGGGCAGAGCCCCGACGATGCGCTCACGCTGATCCTGCCGGGCCCCGGCGAGGGCGAGGCGTGGATCGTGGACGGGGGCGTGCTCCACTACAAGGGCGGGGAGCCGAAGCCGATCGACCCGCCGGCGAAGGGCGCGCACGTGCTCACGGCGTCGGCGGCGCCGGACGGGACGCTGTGGGCGATCGCGGACGGGGCGCTGTTCGCGCGCAAGGGCGAGGTATGGGAGCAGGCGCCGCTGCCCGACGGGGTGAAGGCCCAGGACGTGGCCGTGGGGAGCGACGGGGCGGTGTGGGTGGCGGCCGGCGGGGCGATCCTGAAGCACGGCGGCGCCGGCGAGGCCGCGGGCGCGGCGCCGGGGACCCTCCAGCTCCAGCAGGGGCCGCCGCCGAAACCCAGGGCGAACCGGCCCATCCCCAGGGCCGGCGGGCCGAAGTGCCCGCAGAACCTCGTTGTGCTCTACACGTTCAGCAAGACGGCGCCGGACGACTACGACTTCCCGCTGACGCGCAAGGCGCTCAAAGGACGCACGGAGTTCTCGCCGGCGCGCTTCGTTGTGACGCGCGACAAAAAGCAGCGCTTCTTCGCCGCGTTCGTGCCGAGCTGGGATCTCGCGAAGAAGCTGCAGGAACGGATCAAGACCGATGTGCAGGGCTCGACGCCGCAGATCGTGTGCGCCGAGCCGGAGGTGGTGCGGGATCTGAAGCTGGATCTGAAGACGGGAGAGGTCGCGAGGTGAAGACTGGCGACCCGACCGAGGTTGCGGCGGCCCGCCCTCGGTCACGCCGGACGGCTCCGGGGGCCCTCACGGCCCGGAGCCGCTTCGAGCTTCCTCGACCCCCTCCTGCGCCGCCGCCGGCTGAACCCTGAAGTGGCCGAGCACGGTCCAGGCGTCGAGCGCGTCGTCCTCGCTCGGCCTCGGGCCGATGTTGTGAAGGACGAGCGGGAGGCCGCGCGGGCCCTTGCGGTCGCTGACGATGCCGACGTGATCCGGCGCGCACGCGGGGCACGGCTTGAGGGCCCAGACCACGATATCGCCCGGCTTCCATGTGCTCACCGCGGCCTCGTCGAACGTCCTCGGGAGCGGCGTGGCGTGGGCGCGCAGGTAGGTGAGCATCGGTCCGACGCGGCGATGATCGATGTTGCGATCGGGGCGCTCGACCGTCGTGTAGGCGGCGCGGCGCGCGAGGACGTCTTCGTGAATCCTCTTCTGGAGATCGACGCCCGTGGCGCGGACGGCGCGGATGACGACATCGGTGCAGACGCCGCGATCGGGGGCCGGATCGCCGCCCGGGTAGCCGATGGCGACCCAGGCGGGATCGTAGGTGACGCCGCGGGCCACCTCGAGGCGCGCGCGGGCAACGATGGCGCTGGAGGACGCCGCGGCGGGGGCGGGCCCGGCGAGGGGCGCTGGCGCAGGCGCGTGCGCGGAGGTCCGCCCGGGTGCGGGGAGCGGCGCCAGCGCCGGCGCCGAGGCCGGCGTGGGGCGGATCTCGCGGGGAGCGAGGTCTGGTGAGCCACAGGCCAGGAGGGGGACCGCGGCGACGAATGCCCAGAAGCGTGAGCTCATGACCCGTCCTCGGCCGAGGAGGACGATCTGTGACACGGCAGCGCGCGGCGCCGAGCGCCCCCTACCCTCTCCTGGACCTCCCCGCCCTGGCGCGGCGCGCTCCGCCGGCCGTCGACTCGCGCACGATCGCGATGAACGCGCGGAGCGCCGCGCGCACGAGCCGGTGGCTCGGGTGGAACAGCCGGAGACCGGGGAACGGCGGCGTCCACTCGGCGAGCACGCGCACGAGGCGCCCCGCCTCGATGTAGGCGGCGGCCGCGCGATCGCTCACGAACGCGAGCCCCGCCCCGGCGACGGCCGCCTGCAGGGCGAGGTCGTCGTCGTCGAGCGTCAGCGCACCCCGGACGTCGACGGCCACCTCCCGCCCGCGCCGCTCGAGCTCCCAGCGGTACACCGCGCCGGTCGCCATGCGGCGGCGGATGCACTCGTGATCGCGGAGGTCCCCCGGCGTCTGCGGCTCCGGGCGATGCGCGAAGTACGACGGCGCGCCGACCACGGCCATGCTCAGATCTGCGCCGCACGGGAGCGCGATCATGTCCTGCGGCACGGCCTCCGCGAGCCGCACCCCCGCGTCGAAGCCCTCGGCGACGATGTCGACGAGGCGGTCCTCCGTCACGAGCTCGACGCGCACGTCGGGATGGCGGCGCCGCATCTCGAGGACCATGGGGAGCACCTCGATCTCGGCGGCCCCCTTCGACGTGTTGATGCGCAACGTGCCGCTCGGGGTGTCGCGCAGCTCGTGGACCTCCTCCAGCGACGACGAGACCTCCCGGAGCGCCGGCTGGAGCCGCCGGACGACGTGCTCGCCGGCCGCCGAGAGAGAGACGCTCCGCGTGGTGCGGTGAAAGAGCCGGACGCCGAGCCGCTGCTCGAGCGCGGAGATCGCGTGGCTCAGCGCCGAAGGCGACATCTCGAGCTCCCGGGCCGCTGCACGGAAGCTCTTGAAGGTCGCGACGGCGATCACGGCCTCGAGCTCGATGAGGCTGGCGCGTATCATTATGCTAAATCCTGCATCATAGCATGCCAGATTGCACGGATTGTTGCATCGGTCGGCGCGATCCAGATTGAGGGCATGAGCAAGACGGTTCTGATAACAGGGTGTTCGTCGGGGTTCGGTCGTGACATCGCGAAGGTGTTCGCCGCGGAGGGCTGGAACGTCGCGGCGACGATGCGTAGGCCGGAGCAGGAGACGGAGCTCCGTGCGTCGGATCGGATGAGCGTGGCGCGGCTCGACGTGCAGGATCGCGCGAGCATCGACGCCGCGGTGGCCGCGACCCTCGCGCGGTTCGACGCGATCGACGTCCTCGTCAACAACGCGGGCTTCGGCCTTCACGGGGTGTTCGAGGAGACCGCGCGCGAGAAGCTCCTCGAGCAATTCGAGGTGAACGTGTTCGGCGTGATGGACGTGACGCGAGCCGTCCTTCCGGCCATGCGAAAGCGGCGCTCCGGCGTCGTGCTCAACGTGAGCTCCGGGGCGGGCGTGTTCACGCTCCCGATGCTGTCGGCGTACTGCGCGAGCAAGTTCGCGCTGGAGGGGTTCTCGGAGGCGCTCTCGTACGAGCTCGCGCCGCTCGGGATCCGGGTGAAGATCGTCGAGCCGGGGGGCGTGCCGAGCACGCGCTTCGTCGAGCGCAGCGCCAGGGAGGCGGGCCAGACGGCGCCGATCGCCGATTACGCACCTTTCGTCGACAGCGCCGGCCGGCTCTTCGCGGACCTCGTGCAGGCGCGCGACGGCGCCACCTCGGAGGGCGTCGCTCGCATCATCTTCGAGGCCGCGACCGACGGCACCGATCGGCTGCGGTACCTCGGCACGGAGAACATCGCGCCGCTCGTCGCGGCGCGGCGCCAGACCTCGGAGGATGCGTACATCGAGACGATGCGGTCCCGGTTCGCGCCCAAGCTGTGAGGCGCGATCCCCTCGCCCGGAGGACGTGAGCGCGCGCCTCGCCCGTGCTGTACAACGAAGGCTCCCCTCGCCGAGGAGCTGCCGCATGACGAGCCGTCTTCAGGAGCGCCTGCTCGCGATCATGGACCGCAAGAACCACTGGGCCTGGACGCACCTCACCGGCCCTGGGCTCACGCGCGACCAGCTCGCCGTCCACTTCCGGCACGAATACCGGGTCTACGTGCGCGACTTCCCGGTGCTGCTCGCGCGCGTGCTCGGCCAGTCGCCGCCGGCCACGGTGCGCAGCGCCCTGACGGAGAACCTCTTCGAGGAGCAGACAGGGAAGCTCTCGCTGGGCGTGTCGCATCCCGAGCTCTTCCTGGAGATGATCGACGGCCTGGGCATCCCGCGCGCGGCCATCGAGGACGAGTCCCTCCCGCTCGAGCCCGAGGCCCGCGCCTACCGGGCGCTGCTCGACCGGGTGAGCGCGGCGCCGCCGTGGGTCCTCGGCGCGGCGGTGCTGACGATCTTCGTGGAGGGCAGCGTGCACGAGCGCGCAGAGCTCCTGGGGCAGCGCGAGATGCCGCCGATCGACGAGGCGCTGCGCGCGCACCCGATGGTGCGCCACTACGGATGTCCGCCCGAGCGCATGCGCCTGGCGAGGGCGCACCGGGCGGTCGAGGGCGGGCACCGGCGGGACGCATGGGAGATGGTGCTGGGGCACGTGCCGGGCGAGGGCCCGATGGCCGACGCTGTCGCGTCGGCGGTGGCCGCAGCGCACGCGGCGTGGCTGGAGT
>JAICEP010000494.1 GCA_025924095.1 Sorangium sp. | reverse complement strand
GTCGGATCGCCGCCCATGCCCTGCGCCGCAGCGCCCGCGGGCGCGAGCAGGGCGGCCGAGGCAAGGACGACCGAGGCGAGGACGAGTCGAGCGCGACGGATCGCGCGGGGCGCATGCAAGCTCGAGAAGATCATGGGGTGGGCTCAGTGCGGATCGTTCAGGTCGATGCCTTGAGGAGGACGCTGGGTCGCTGGAGGTGGCACGGGGCGGGGGGCCGCCCCGCTGCGCCCCGCCGGCGCACGCGGAGGCGCCGCCCTCGTCGGCACCGATGCGGGCAAGGCGGACGCCGAGGCGCTCGCCGACGCCGAGGCGCTCGCCGCGGCAGTGTCCGTCGCCGCCCCCGTCGGCAGGATCGTCGGCCCGTCCGGCGTCGCCGCCCCGGGGTCGGACACCGGCCGCTCCGCGGTCGGCGTCGGCGCAGGCGCAGGCGCGGCGGTCTCCGTCGCGCTCGCGGTCACCGCCTGCGTCGCCGCCGCGCCGCCCGCGTCGTCCGCGTCGCCCCGGCGGAGCATGAACACGCTGACCGCGAGCACCCCGAGGACGAGCGTCGCCGAGAGCAGCGTGATCGCGATGATCACGGCAGGGGAGGCCGGCAACCCGGGGATCCGGCGTCCCTCCGACGAGATCCCCAGGTGGGTCGACGAGGCGAAGGTCGCGGCGGCGCGCGAGCTCATCGGCGCGCTGTACGGACCGGGGACGATCTGCTGATGCGGCGCGGAACCTTCGGGCGGCACCGGGCTCAGCCTGCCGCCATCGCCGGGCGGCGCACCCGGGCCGAAGGCCGGCGACGAAGACGGCCGGGCAAACGGCGAGGACGGGTGCGGGAACGGCGTCGTCCCGGGGGCGACCGGCGACGGCGAGAACGGCGACGGCGGGTGAGGGTAGGGGGTCGCCGCAAAGGCGACTGGCGACGGCTGCGAGAACGGCGCGGCCGCGTCGGGGTGCGGCGTCCCGGGGTGCTGCGGCGGCGCGGCGGCGGCCTGACCGGCCGCCGCAGGCGACGAGAGCCCCGGCCACGACGGCTCGCGGAACGCCGGCGACGAGGGCCGCGCGTCCACGACCGAGAACGAGGGCTGCGACGCGCGGTGCCCGCCGGCGGCCGCGGCGTGCAGCGACAGGCCGCCCATGCGCGCGATCCGGACGAGCGTCGGGTACGTGCGCGCGGGCGCGAACGGGGCGAGCGCCACGACGAGCTCGGCGACCGACGCGTACCGCTGATCGCGATCGCGGGCATAGGCCTTCTCCAGCACGGTCGCGAGCGGGGCGGGCACGTCGGGGCGCATGTCCCGGAGCGGCGTCGGGGTGCCGGTCAGCACCTCCGCGCAGAGCTGCGGCAGCGTCTCCGCGTAGTACGGCTGCCGGCCGGCGAGCAGCTCGTAGAGCGAGACGCCGAGCGCATAGATGTCGGTCCGGTGGTCCACCGAGCGCGTCTGCCGCATCTGCTCCGGCGACATGTACAGCGCCGAGCCCAGCGCCGCGTCCGTGCCCGTCAGGACGTCGACGGCGCCGGTCGCCATCTTCGAGATGCCGAAGTCGAGCACCTTGACGAGCGGCGAGCCGTCGACGCGCGTCGTCAGGAAGAGGTTCGCCGGCTTGAGATCGCGGTGCACGATGCCGAGCCCGTGGGCCTCGGCGATCGCCTCGCTGCCCTGGACGACGTAGTCGACAGCGTCCTCCAGGCCGAGCACGCCGTGGTCCCGGAGCAGGCGCGCGAGATCGCTCCCGGTCAGGAACTCCATGACCATGTACGGGGCGCCGTTCTCGAGCGTGCCGACGTCCGAAACACGGGCGACATGCTCGCTCTTGACCCGCATGCCCGCCTTCGCCTCGCGCAGGAAGCGGCCCGCCCCCTCCGGGTGCTGGCTGAGCTGGGGCAGCAGGAACTTCAGCGCGACCCGCTCGTCGAGCACGATGTGCCGCGCCTCGACGACCACCCCCATGCCGCCCTGGCCGATGATCCGCTCCACGCGGTACTTGCCGGCGAGCACGGTCCCCGGCTCGACCGGGGGCAGCGAGGGCTGTTTCGTCTCGGAACCCGACACAGCGGGCGATGATCACCGCTTCGCCCTCGGACGGCAAGCGCGCGGCGCCGGTGGTGGGCCGCGGCGCCGCAGGGCCGGCAGGACAACGCGAAAGATGCAGCAACGCGCGCCGCCGCTCCGCGCAGGATGACGCCGTCGCACGGTCGCGCCGCCTCCGGACGCCCGCGCCGCCGCGCCCGCTGCACGCCCGCGTCTTCGCGTCGCTACACCGCCGCATTCTCGCCGAATCCTTCAGGAAACGAACGCGCCGTGCGTCCAGAACACGTCGCGGAGAGCGAGACGGAACGGGGGCAACTCTGGTTGGATAGGGCCACCCCCGGAGAGAACCACCGTGCGCCTGCTCATCCAGCACCGGACCCGTTACACCTATCCCCAGCCCGCCTCGCTCGGCCCGCACCTCATCCGGTTGCGGCCCGCGACGCATGCGAAGGCAAAGATCGAATCGTACAGCCTGAAGCTCGACCCGCACATCGCGGCGCACTGGCAGCAGGACCCGTACGGCAACCATGTTGCCCGGGTGCTCCTGCCCGCGGGAGAGCGCGCCTCGCACCTCGACATCCTCGTCGAGCTCGCGGTCAGCGTGCGCCCCGTCAACCCGTTCGACTTCTTCGTCGATGAGCGCGCGGAGCACGTCCCGTTCGCGTATCCGGCCGAGCTCAAGCAGGACCTCGCCCCCTTCCTCGACAGCGCCGATCCGTCGATCGCGCGCGGCCCGCTGTTCGACGAGTTCCTCGCCGGGCTGCCGTCGCAGGGCCACACCGTGACGCTCCTCGTCGCGCTCAACACCGCCGTGAACCGGCGCATCAAGTACGTCATCCGCGAGGAGGCCGGCATCTGGACGCCGGAGGAGACGCTCGCGCAAGGGCGCGGCAGCTGCCGCGACTCGGCGGTGCTGCTCATCGCCGCCCTCAGGTCCCGCGGGCTCGCCGCGCGCTTCGTGAGCGGCTACCTCGTGCAGCTGACCGACGAGGGGATGATCCCCGACCAGCCGCGCGGCGTCAGCCGCGACGTCGTCGACCTGCACGCGTGGGCCGAGGTCTTCCTGCCCGGCGCGGGCTGGATCGGCCTCGACGCCACGAGCGGCCTGCTCTGCGGCGAAGGCCACATCCCGCTCGCCTGCACGGCCTCGCCCGCGCTCGCGTCGCCGGTCGAGGGCACGAGCGACACGCGCGCGAGCGACGTGACCTTCGAGATGAAGGTCGGGCGCCTCGGCCACGAGCCGCGGCCCACGACGCCCTACGAAGAGCCCGTGTGGCAGGAGCTCCTCTCGGTGGCGGATCGCGCCGACGAGCGGCTCGCCGCCGCGGGGCTGACCCTGACCATGGGCGGCGAGCCGACCTTCAACTCGCGCGAGTACCCGGACGCGCCGGAGTGGCGCGAGGGCGCGCTCGGCGCGACGAAATGGTCGCAGGGGCTCCGGCTCGCGCACGAGCTCCGGCGCCGGATCACGCCGGGCGGCCTCCTGCTGCTCCGCGCCGGCAAGCACTACCCCGGCGAGAGCCTGCCCCGCTGGGCCCTCGAGATCGTCGGCCGGCGCGACGGCGTCCCCCTCTGGACCGAGATGTCCGGGGCGCGCCACGCGGACCCCGCGGTCGCGCCGAGCCGCTCGTCGCGCGGGAAGAACGTCGCGCTCTCGCGGAAGTTCGCCGAGGCGCTCGCGACGCGGCTCGGGCTGACCGAGTTCCTGCTGCCGGCCTACGAGGACCCCTGGCGCCACCTCCAGGACGAGGCGAGCCTGCCCACCGAGGTCGACCCGCTCAAGGCGAACCTCGACGACCCCGAGGAGCGGCGGCGCCTCGCGCGGGTGCTCGAGCGGGGGCTCGGCAGCGAGGCCGGCTTCGTCCTGCCCCTCACGCGCCAGTGGGGGGCGTGGATCAGCGAGCGCTGGGGCTTCCGGCGCGGGAACCTCTTCCTGATCCCGGGCGACAGCGCCCTCGGCCTGCGCCTGCCGCTCCGCTCGCTCGTCGCGGTGGCCCCGCCGCCGCCCCTCGAGGAGCTCGTGTCGCCGCCCGATCCGCGGCGCGGCGAGCCCGAGGCCGGCGAGGAGGAAGAGAAGCAGCGCCGCGTCGAGCGGCTGGTCGACGACGGCGATCCGGAGCACGCCGGGACGGCGCGCGCGCTTGCGGCGCAGCGGCACGCCCACGAGGGCAAGCGCGAGGCGCAGGCCCAGCGCGCGGCGCCGGCCGCGGGGCGATCGGGCTACGGGGTGCGCACGGCGCTCTGCGTCGAGACGCGCGACGGCACGGTCCACGTCTTCCTGCCGCCGCTCCTCGCGCCGGCCGACTTCTTCGAGCTCATCGCGGCGATCGACGCGACCCGCCAGGAGACGGACATCGACGTGCTGCTCGAGGGGTACCCGCCGCCGCCCAGCGCGGATGTGCTCCGCTTCTCGGTGACGCCGGACCCGGGCGTGCTCGAGGTGAACCTGCCGCCGACCGACGGGGTGCGCAAATACGCGTCGCTCCTGGAGACGGTGTTCGACGCGTCGCTCCACAGCGGCCTGCACTGCGAGAAGTACCTCGTCGACGGGCGCATGGCGGGGAGCGGGGGCGGCCACCACCTCACGTTCGGCGGCCCGACGCCGCGCTCGAGCCCCTTCCTGCGCCGGCCGGATCTGCTGGCGAGCCTGCTCACCTTCAACCAGCACCACCCGTCGCTCTCGTACATGTTCGCCGGCCTGTTCGTCGGCCCGACGTCGCAGGCGCCGCGCGTGGACGAGGCGCGCCACGAGAACCTCTACGAGCTGGAGATCGCGCTCGCGCGCGCGTTCGAGCGGCGCGAGGGCGAGCCGCCGTGGCTCTCGGACCTGCTGTTCCGCCACCTGCTCGTGGACATGACGGGCAACACGCACCGCGCCGAGGTGAGCATCGACAAGCTGTTCGATCCGCAGACGGCGCACGGCCGGCAGGGGCTCATCGAGCTGCGCGCCTTCGAGATGCCGCCGCACTTCCGGATGGCGGTCGCGCAGTCGCTGCTCGTCCGCGCGCTCCTGGCCTCGTTCGCCGAGGAGCCGTACACGGGCCCGCTCGTGCGCTGGGGCCAGGCGCTGCACGACCGCTTCCTCCTGCCGTACTACCTGTGGCGCGACTTCGAGGACGTGCTCGATCACCTGAAGCAGCGCGGGCTCGCGCTGCCCGCGGACGCGTACCGCCCGTTCATCGAGCTGCGCTGCCCGGTGGTGGGCACGCTGCACGCCGGCGACGTGATGCTGGAGGTGCGCAACGCGATCGAGCCGTGGAACGTGCTCGGCGAGGAGCTGACCACGACGGGCACGTCGCGCTACGTGGACTCGTCGATGGAGCGCATCGAGGTGCGGGTGCGGGGGCTCACGCCCGAGCGCCACACGGTGCTCGTGAACGGCCACGTGCTGCCGCTCCGGCCGACGGGGACGGCGGGCGAGCTCGTGGGCGGCGTGCGGTTCCGCGCCTGGGCGCCGCCGCACAGCCTGCACGCGCACCTCGGCATCCACCACCCGGTCCACCTCGACCTCCTCGACACGTGGGCCAAGCGCTCGATCGGCGCGTGCGCCTACCACGTGTGGCACCCGGAGGGCCGCGCCTACGACGCCGCGCCGCTCACGCGGTTCGAGGCGTCGGCGCGGCGCGCGCAGCGGTTCACGATCGAGGGGCCGACGCCCTGGCCGGTGACGGGCAAGCCGGCGTCCCCGCACGGCGACGCGCCGTACACGCTGGATCTGCGGCGCTACCCGGTAGACCGGCCGCCGCCGAAGCCGGTGAAGCCGCCGACGCCCGACGACAAGGGGTGAGCCGGCGCGGCGGTGTTCGGTGAGCGGCAGCGCGGCGGCCTCCTGTCGAGAGGTTTCCGCGCTGCCGGTCTCCGGCTCTGACCGGGATCGACGTGGGAGACCTGGTGGGCGCCTGGACGCATGTCAGGCGCCCACGGTCGAGTCGAGTGTGGCATTTCAGCCCAGCGCTCCCGGAGCGCGCGCCGCGCGCCGATGCCCGGGAAATCGCGGACGCAGGGAGCCCCGAGCCCAGCCGTGGCCTGCGCCCGTGTGGCGATTTCGCGGCGCCGCGCGTCTCGGGGGGGCGCCGACGCGCGCGTCGCGCGCGTCACGTCAGAAGCGTGGTTGGT
>JAICEP010000493.1 GCA_025924095.1 Sorangium sp. | reverse complement strand
CTGGAGCACGTCGGCCGCGTAGCCGGTGGCGCCGAAGCCGATGCAGTCGAGCTTGGCGCCTTGGTCCGCGACGTAGTCGCGAAGCTGCGCGATGAGCTCCTTGGCGTCCTGGATCGGGTTGCCCTTCGAGAGCTGGTAGGCCTTGCAGACGATGCCCCCGTCCTCGTCGATGAGCACCGCCTTCGACGAGGTGGAGCCGCCGTCGAGGCCGATGACCCCGCGCACGACCTGGCCGGGGGTGAGCTTCATCGGCGTGAACCGCGGGATGCTGTAGAGCTTGCGGAAGTCGTCGACCTCGTTCCGGGTCTTCACGAGCGGCGGGCCCGCGCTCTCGCCGAGCCGGGCCTTCCTGCCGTTCGTCATGTACTCGATGAGCCCCGCCTTGCCGGCGTAGAGGCCGACCTCCGCGGCCTCCTTGAGCCCGTAAACACAGGCGCCGAACGCCGCGTAGTACTGCGCGTTCTCCGGGACGAAGATCGTCTCCTCGACCGGCTGGTCCTTCGGCCAAGCGTAGCCGCGCTCGTCCCAGGTCTCGGGGATCCGCTTGCGCCAGCACTCCTGGAGGAAGGGAAGGTAGGTGTTGGGGCCGCCGAGCAGGAGGACCTTGTGCTTCAACGTCGAGCCGCGCGTCAGCACCGACAGGTTCTGGAGGACGATCGCGTCGGCGAGCGAGCAGAGGATCTCCGTCGAGGGGATACCGCTCTTCACGAGGTTCACGATGTCCGTCTCGGCGAAGACTCCGCACTTCGCGGCGACGTGGTGGAGCTTCGAGTCGTCGAAGTGGATCTTGACCACCTCGCTCGACGGCAGGCCCACCTTGATCATGCACTTGTCGATGGTGGCGCCCGTGCCGGAGGCGCACTTGTCGTTCATCGACGGCGCGGCCGTCTTGTCGCCCGTCTTGGCGTCCCGCTGGAAGATGATGATCTTCGCGTCCTGCCCGCCGAGCTCGATGACGCTGCCCACGTCCGGGTGCAGGTTCTCGACCGCGAGGGTGACCGCGTTGACCTCCTGGACGAACTTGGCGCCGAGGCCGGCGCAGAGGGGCGCCGCGCCGGAGCCCGTCATGAACACCCGCCAGCGCTCCCGGGGCGACGCAGGGAACGACGCCTCGATCACCTCGAGGAGCTCCGCCACCTTCTCCGGCTGCTTCGTCTGGTGCCGCTGGTAGTCGCTCCAGAGAATCTCGAGCGTCTGCGGATCGAGCACGACCGCCTTCACGGTCGTCGAGCCGACATCGATGCCGACCACGACCGGATCCTGGATCTGCCTTCCCATCGGAGCTCCTCCCACCGCCGTCGCCGGTCACCAGCGTCCGACTGACTGGCTGGTCAGTCGTGATGGCTACAACGAGATGCCCCGAAAATCAAATGATTCGGTGTGTCTCGGCCGGGTCTGGAGATCGCGGAACGCGGTTTTCCCGGGGATCTGCGTCCAGGGTGCACGATTTCGTCGCTGGGCTCGGCACGGCGTCGCGCCGCGCGCGCCGTCCGCCTGCCTCCGATCTTTCCAGGCGCTTTTCGGGCGGCCCGTCCGCGCGACGGCGGTGGGAGACATCGAACCCCAGGTGACGGGCCGGTGATGGTAAAGCGACCGACCCATGAACAAGTCCGAGCGCCGCCAAGCCCTCCTCCGCGCGGCGCGCACCGTGTTTTCCGAGAAGGGGTATCACGAGGCGAAGGTCGATGACATCGTCGCGCTCGCGAAGGTCGCGAAGGGGACGTTCTACCTTTACTTCCCGGACAAGCGCTCGGTGTTCGGCGAGCTCGTGGGCGGGCTGTTCTCGCGCCTCGGCGGCGCCATCCTGCGCGTGGATCCGTCGGCGGACGTGGAGGCGCAGATCAAGCACAATATCCGCGCGATCGTGGCCGTCCTGCTCGACGATTCGGCGCTGACGAGCATCCTCCTGTCGCACGCGGCGGGGCTCGACCCGGCGTTCGTCAAGGAGCTGCGCGCCTTCCGGCAGGAGGTGAAGCTCTTGCTGGAACGGAGCCTCGCGGAGGGGCAGCGGCTCGGCATCATCGAGCCGGGAGACACCGAGCTCTACGCGACGTTCACGATCGGCGCGCTGAAGGAGGTGCTCTTCGAGAACGCCCTCGAGGACCAGGCCCGCCCGCGCGAGCGGATCGTCACGGCGCTCTACGATCTCCTGCGGCGCGGCTACCTCCGGATGGACGCCGCGCCCGGGCAGCCGGCGCCGCGCGGGGAGGGCGAGCGCGGGGCGCCCGCGCCGGAGGACGCGGCGCCCGCGCGGGCGGAGCGGTCGAGCCCGCCGCGCGCCCGCCGCGCCAGGCCGAAGGGGGACTGACCGGCGCGTCAGTCAGGGCCGTGACGACGCAGGTCCGGCGGACGGCGTACGGCCGAGGCGCGGCGCGACGATGTGCGCGATGAAGTTGAGCAGGGTCCGGGTGCCGAGCTGATCCGGCGAGATGCGGGCGAGGAGCGCCGGGACGTCGAGGCCCTCGGCCTGCAAGACCTCGCGGCGCCAGGCGATGTAGCCGGCGATGACGTCGTGGTCCATCTCGGGGTGGAACTGCACGCCGTAGCAGGTGTTCGTGAAGCGGATGACCTGGTGGTCGTCGAGCCCGGTGAACGCGAGGCTGCGGGCGCCCTCGGGCAGCGCGCCGACCGTGTCGACGTGGGTGGCGTGGGTCTCGAAGCTCGACGGGAGCCCGTCGAAAATGACGTCGTCGGCGCGGCGCTGGACGCGGATCCGGCCGATCTCGCGGCCGCGCGGGTTCCGGATGACCTCGCCGCCGAGGGCCTGGGCGAGGATCTGGTGGCCGAAGCAGATGCCGAACGTGGGGGCGCCGGCGCGGACGACGTCGCGCAGCCACGCCTCGCAGCGGAGCATCCAGGGCTCGCGGTGGGGGACGTTGGCCGAGGAGCCGGTGAGGACGAAGGCGGCGGTCCCGGGGGCGTCGGGCGCGGGGAGGTCGCCCGCGCGGGCGTCGAAGGTGGCGTATCCGCCGCGCCACGCGGCGCCGATCGTCTGCTCGATCAGGGCCGCGAAGTCGCCGCGCCGCTCGAGGACCGGGGGCACGGGCTCACCGGTCTTGACGATGACGATCTTCTTCGGATGTCCCACCCTTTCAACATAGCAGAGCGGCCGGCGGGCGAGAGCGGGACTTGGCAGCGCGGGGCCGGGGCGCGAAGATGCTCCCCGATGTCCTCCTATGTCGTGCCGCGCCCGGTGTGGCGGCGGTTTCGCCCGCGTTTCCTGCCCCGCGCCGCCGCGCACGTGAGGGCCGGCGGACACGCGGCCATCGTGCTGCCGGACGAGCGGGTCGATCTCCTCCTCTCCGTCGACGCGCAGGGGAAGCTGACCGAGCTCGGGCTGTGGTCGCTCCTGTCGATCGAGCAGCAGCGCTTCCGGCGCGTGAGCGAGGGCCCGGCCCTGGGGCTCGCGACGGCGCGGGTGAAGCGGGAGTACGAGGGCTCGGTCCTCGACTGGTGCGAGCGCGACAGCGTGCACCCCGGGGCGATCCGCGAGGTGGCGCTCGACTGCCTCGCGTGCGGGGCGTGCTGCCACGACGCGCACGTGGTGCTCGACGACGTGGACCTGTCGCGCTTTCGGGACGCCGGGCGGGGCGACCTCACGGCGCGCGCCTACGTGCGCCGGGCGCGCGACGGGAAGATCACGCTGCGCTTCGCGGCGAGCGGGCGGTGCCAGCACCTCGGCGAGGACCTGCGCTGCGCGATCTACGAGCTCAGGCCGGACAACTGCCGCGCGTTCGTGGTGGGGAGCGAAGCGTGCCTGTCGGCGCGCGAGGAGACGCTCGGGCTACGGGACGGGGCGCCGGTGGAGCGGTGAGCGGCGAGATCCCCGCCCGGGCCGCGGTCTCGTGAGGGCAGCGCGCGACGTGGAGACCTCCAGGGAGGACGGGGAGCGGGCGCCCGCCGCGCGGCTCAGGGCGCAGCGCATCGCCGGGCTCCTGATCTTCCTCGCCAACGGCTTCTGCATCGGCACGTGGGTGACGCGCATCCCCGACTTCAAGCGGGCGCTCGCGCTGAGCGAGGCGACCCTGGGCAACGTGCTGCTCGCGCCGGCGCTCGGCGCGTTCGTGGGGATGCCGATGGCGGGGTGGCTCGTCGCGCGCCTGGGGAGCCGGGCGGTGGCGGTGTCCTCCGGCGCGGCGTTCGCGGTCAGCCTGTTCGGGCTGGCGCTCGCGCGGACGCCGGTCGAGCTGTTCCTGGCGCTGACGTTCTTCGGCGTCTCGAACGGCGTGATGGACGTGTCGATGAACGCCAACGCCGCCGAGGTGGAGCTCGCGTGGGGGCGGCCGATCATGTCGTCGTTCCACGCCCTCTACAGCGTCGGGGGGCTCGCCGGCGCGGCGGTCGGCGGGGGGCTCGCGCACGCGGGGGTGGCGCCGGCCGCGCACCTCTCCCTCGCGGCGGTGGCGGCGCTGCTCCTCGTCGGGCTGCTCTCGGCCTGGGTGCGGCCCGGCGTCCCGGCGCGGGAGCCGCCGGGGAACCCCTTCGCGCTGCCGCCCCGCGCGATGTGGCCGCTCTGCGCGATCGCCTTCCTGTGCATGTTCGGCGAGGGCGCGATGGCCGACTGGAGCGCGGTGTACCTGCGCGAGACGCTCGGCACGTCGGCGGCCTTCGCGGCGACGGGGTTCGCGGCCTTCTCGGTGGCGATGGCGGCGGGCCGCTTCCTCGGCGACGGGGTGAGCACCCGGCTCGGCCCGGTCGCGGTGGTGCGGGGCGGGGCCGTCCTCGTGACGCTGGGGCTCGCCGCGGCGCTGCTGATCGGCCGTCCGATGGCCGGCCTGCTCGGGTTCGCGAGCGTGGGGCTCGGGCTCTCGTGCGTCGTCCCGACGGTCTTCAGCGCGGCCGCGCGCACCGGCCCCACCGGCACCTCCATCGCGGCCGTCGCGACGTTCGGCTACCTGGCCTTCCTCGGCGGTCCGCCCGTGGTCGGCCACATCGCCTCCGCCACGAGCCTCCCTGTTGCGCTGTCGCTCATCGTGGTCGGGGCGCTCGCCATCGTGCTGCTCGCCGGGGCCGCGGGCGGCCCGGCGCCCGCGCCGCGCCTCGCCGAGGTCGCGGGCGATCCGCCGCCCGCGTCACGCGGCGATCACGGGGCCGGCGCGCCCTCCTGAGCCGGGGCGGCCTCGGGCGCCGGGGCGGCCTCGGGCGCCGGAACATCCATGGCGCAGCGGAAGCCGATCCAGGCGTGCGCCGTCACGGGCGCCGCGGCGGTGCGGTACGTGGTGGAGAGCTTCTCGGGGCCGTCCAGGAAGTTCGCGCCGCGCACCACCTTGAGCGGGAAGGACGGGTCGCCCTGCGGATCCTCGCCGCCGGGCGGCGGAAAGACGAGGCCGTCCGAGACCCACTCGGACACGTTGCCGGCGAGATCGTAGACGCCCTCGGGCGTGCGATCGCTCGGGTGGGCGCCGGACGCGCAGGTCGCGACCTCGGTGCCGCGCGCGAGGCAGGCCTCGTTGCGGTCGTAGCAGGCGCGTTCGCAGGTCGGCGCGTCGTCGCCCCAGACGAAAACCCGGCCCGCCGCGCCGCGCGCCGCGACCTCCCACTCCGCCTCTGTGGGCAGCCGCCGGCCCCGGAAGCGGCAGTAGCTCTCGGCCTGGGAGTAGTCGACACAGTTGATCGGGTGCCCGGTCGCGTTGCGAGGCTCGTTGCAGCGACGCGACCACAGGTCGGCCTCCTTCTGGTCCTCGGACGCCGCCGGGGCCAGCGCGCCGGGCAGGAGCTCGGGGGTCAGCGAGACGTGATCCGCCGTGGAGCACATGCGCTGCTGCATGCAGGCGCGGTAGGCGCGGACGGTCACCTCGTTGCGATCGATGTAGAACCCGCGGGTGAGCGTCACCTGGCGGGCCTCGCCCGCCGCGCCGATCGTGGTCGTGAGCGGCCCGATGAATACCATGTCGGCCGGCGGCGCCGTCCCGGCGGCGGGCCGGGCGGCCGCGGCCGCCGCCGCGGCGCCCCCCGCGGGCGCGGCGGGGGCGATCGCCGGCGCCGCGCCCGCGGGGGCCGCCGCGGCGCGCCCGGTGGGCGACGCCTTCGCCGGGGCGCGCGCGGCAGGCGCCCGCGCCGGCTTCTTGCCGTCGGGCGCCTGCGTCAGGAAGTACGCCGCCGCGCCGGCGCCGCCGAGCAGGAGCGTCGCGAGGAGCCAGGGCAGCGCCGCGCGCGCAG
>JAICEP010000492.1 GCA_025924095.1 Sorangium sp. | reverse complement strand
TCGACATGAAAGGAGTCAGGCCCCATCTGCTGCCGCTCGATCTCCACGGCGCCGAAGGCCCGCTTGACGAAATCCGTGAGATCGAGATGGCCGAACACGTAGGGCCTGACAGCCCCGATACCGTGACGGATGTGGCCGAGTCCACTCATCCTGTGCTCCACCCCACCCCCGCGCCGCCGCCCGACCAGCGCTCGACCCCCGCGGGCCGCGCTGGCCGGCTCACGCTATGAGGCAAACAGAACCACCGTCAACCCGATCCTCGAACCTCTTGATTTGATACGGGAAGGAAACACCGGCCCTGGACCGCCGGCCACGTCGAGAGACTCACCCGCCCGGCTTGCCTCCCGGAGCCGGGTCGATCCCGTCCGCGCGCATCCGCTCGGCGGTCGCCGGCCCCGCCACGGTGCCGGCCGGGTGCGCGTACCAGCCGGAAGGGTCCGCCCTGTCCGGCGCGTCGCGGACCTTGAGGATCGTGAACATCCCGCCCATGTCGATGTACGAGAACGGCCCGGCCCCGCCGCGCATCGGCAGGCTGTTCGCGGGCACCGGCATGGGCATCTCGCCCATACCGCCCATCCCCGTGGTCCCCATCGTCATGTAGTCGGGCATCACGCGGCTCATCCGGCGATCGAGCGCGCGGGTGTCGGCGCCGACCATGTTCGGCAGGCCGTGGCCCATCTGCATCATCGTGTGATGGGTCATGTGGCAGTGCACCGCCCAGTCGCCCGGCTCCTCGGGGACGAACTCGATGACCCGCGTGCTGCCGACCGCGACGAGGACCGTGGTCTCCGGGTACTGGGCGGACTCGGGGACATACCCGCCGTCGGTCGCCGTGACCTGGAACGACAGGCCGTGCAGGTGGATCGGGTGGTGATCCATCGGGCCGAGGTTGCCGAGGCGGATGCGCACGCGCTCGCCGCGGCCGACGAGGAGCGGCGCCGTCGCGGGGAACGCCTTGCCGTTGAACGTGAGGACGTTGAAGTCGCTCATCGCGTTCGGGTCGGGCCGGCGCGCCCCCGCGTTGATCTTCCACTCGTGCGCCATCAGCACGAAATCCCTGTCCACGCGCGGGCCGCGGGGCCTCTTCGGGTGCACGACGAACATCCCCACCGCGCCCAGCGCGATCTGGGTCATCTCGTCGAAATGCGAGTGATACATGTACGTCCCCGGATACCGCACGACGAACTCGTAAACATACGTCTCGCCGGGCGGGATCGGGCGCTGGTTGAGCCCGGCGACTCCATCCATGCCATTCGGCAGCACGAGCCCGTGCCAGTGGACCGTGGTGGCCTCGGGCAGCGCGTTCGTCACGTAGATGCGCAGGCGATCGCCCTCGACCGCCTCGAGGGTCGGGCCGGGCGTGCTGCCGTTGTAGCCCCACACCTCGCTCTTCAGGCCGGGGGCGAACTCGTGCTCGAGGGGACCCGCGACGAGGTGGCCGACCTTCACGCCGTCCACCACGCGCAGCGGGAGCGTGCTGCCGTTCGGCGTCACCACGGCGGGCTGCCCCCCGGGCGCCGCGACCCGGCGAGGCGGCGGCGTCGCGGCGCCCGCGCCGGGCGGCGCGTCCGGGCGCTCTTGCGCGTGCGCGAGCCCCCGCGTGAGCAAGGCGGCGCCGGCGGCCAGGCCGCCTGCGTGAATGAAAGAACGTCGGTCCATGTCAGTGCCCTCCTTCGCCGGAGCCCGTGGCTCCCGGCATCGCGGCGGGCGCCTCCGCCCCCGCCGCCTCGACGCGGCGCCCCGCCAGGAGCGCATCGAACGCAGCCTTCGCCGTCCAGTGCTCGCGCAGCGCCTCGACCGCCGCGAGCTCGGCGTCGAGCTGCGCGCGGCGCGCCGAGAGCAGCTGGAAGACGCCGACCTGCATCGCGTTGTACTGCAGCAACGTCTGCTCCACGACCCGCCTGCGCGCGGGCAGGAGGACGCGCTCGTAATGCCGCGCCCGCGCGTGCGTGGACAGGAGCCGGTTGCGCGCCTCGCGGACCGCCGAGCGGACGTCGACGGCGCGGCCGTGGTAGCGCTCGAGCAGGCTGTCGAACTCCGCCGTCTGCGCGGCCTGGGCGCCGCTCCGCCGATCGAAGACCGGGAGCGAGAGGCGGAGCCCGGCGCCGAGGACCCACGGGCTGTCGTCCACCTCGCCACGCGCACCGAGCTCCCGCTCGCCGTGCACGCCGACCGACATGTCCGGCACCCAGCCCTCGGCGCGCAAGGCGCCGGCCCGGCCGGCCGCCGCCTCGATCCGGCTGCGCAGCTCTGCGAGCTCGAGGCTCGCCCGCAAGGCCTGCGTCTCGGCGCGCGGCGGCGTCGCGAGCGCCTCGGGCGCCTCCGGGATCGCGCCGGCGATCGTCCAGGTGGTCGCCGCGCCGGCGAGGCCGAGCAGCCGGTGGAGCCGCTCGCGCCGCGTGAGCAGCTCCAGCTCGAGCTGCGCGGCCGTGATGCGCGCCTCCTCGTAGCCGGCCTCCTGGGTCGCCACGTCGAGCTCCGGGACGTTGCCCGCCGCGAAGAGGGCGCGGGCGGCGTCGCGGGCGGCGGCGAACGCGTCGAGCGCGCGGTTCGCGAGGCCGAGGCGCTGCTCGGCCGCCTGCGCGGCGTGGAACGCGGCGCGCACCTGGTAGCCGAGCTCGACGACGGCGCCGGCCGCGCGGTAGCGCGCCGCCTCGTGGTCCGAGCGCGCCGCCCGCGCGCGGAGCGGCGACAGGAGCGCCGAGGTCAGGTCGATCTCGACCGCGAGCTCGACGCGCGTGTGATCGAGCCCCTCCTGCCGCGGCGTCACCTCGACCTCGATCTCCGGGTTCGGCAACGCGCCCGCCTGCTCGAGGTGGCCCCGGGCGACGCCGACCTCCTTGAGCGCGGCGCGCAGCGCGCGGTTGTTGGCCAGCGCGAGGCGCACCGCGGCGTCCGCGGTGAGCGGCCGTCGCGGCGCCTGCCCGAGGGCGCGCGCGTCGGCGGCCGGCTCCGGGTCGACCGCATCCGATGTCGCGCCCGTCGGGAGCTCCACGCCGGAGAGATCGCGGATCCGCGCGATGTCGGCGGTCGACGAGGGGGCGGCGCAGCCGGCCGCGGAGAGGAGCGCGAGGCCCGCCGCGAGCGGCGTGAGGCGCGCGGCGAGCGCGCGCGTTCGACGGGGTTCAGTGCGCATGGGCAGGCTCCTTCGGCCTGGGCGGCGCGTCGCCGCTCGGCGGCGTCTGGGCCGGCGCCGGACCGCTCGGCGGCGTCTGGGCCGGCGCGTGGCCGTGGTGATGGTGGTGATGCTTGTGAGGATCGGCGCCGCCGCCAGGCGCCGGCGCCGGATCGAGCCCGACCCAGCCTGCGGTGGGCTCTCCGGGCAGAGGTGGGTCCTCCGAGAGGGCGACGCCGATCCGCGGCGAGGGAGCCTCCCCGGCTTGCGGCGAGGCGGCAGACGACGCGGGGAAGCTCGCGGGAAGGCTGCGCGGCGCGCAGCCGGCGAGCGCAGCGACGAGCATCAGCAGGGCGTTCGGTCCGGCGAGGTGAGGTGGTTTCATGGAAGCCGCTCCAGCAGGGGCGAGTGCGATCACTTGCGGGGTTCGACGACGATCACGCCCCGCAGCAGGTTCATGCCGCGTTCGAGCTCGACGAGGCGAGCAGCGAGGGGGCAACGAGCGAGGCGGCCAATGGACCAGATGACGACGGAGGGGCGCGTGACGCCCCTCGGACACCTTCCGTTCCGGGTTGCGCATGGCCGACGCGCGCGGTCCGGCGGTATTACACGACCTCGCGCGCCGCCCCGCGAAAGGATTGGATCAGCTCGCCGGTCGGCTTGCCGGCCACCGCGGAGTCGGTCGCCGCCTGGCGCTGCCGCCTCGAGGTGCGCTGGCGAGCGCGCCTTCGTGAGCAAGCGGGCTGGTCAAGCGTGGATGTACACGAGCGTCCCGCCCTTGTCGTTGAACGCGGCGTGCCAGCCCTCGGGGACGGGGGGATGGGTCCACTCGAACAGCCACGCGGCGTCGGTGGGCGCGAGGTTCACGCAGCCGCTGCTCCGCACCTTGCCGAACGCGTCGTACCAGTAGACGCCGTGCAGCGCATAGCTGTTGTGGAAGTACTGGACGTAGGGCACGTCGCGCAGGTCGACGGACGTCTCGCTGAGATCGTCGCCGTCCATCGTCGCGGTCACGTGCTTCTCGCGGATGAAGAACGTGCCTTGCACGGTGGCGCTCGTTGTCGCCGGATCGCCGAGCTCGCCCTTGCCCGTCGAGACGAGGGTCGCGAAGACGGGGCGCTCGCCCTCGTAGGCGACAAGCGTCTGGAGCTCGATCGAGATATCGATCCACCTCCGGCCGCGCTTCGCGTGCCCCCAGAAGTCGCGGCCCAGCCGCGCGACCCGCAGCGCGGACGCGGCGATCCACGCGCCCGCGTCGGTCTCGGCATAGGCGCCGCCGGCGGCCGTCTTGCCGGTGAGCACCCAGCCCGAGCGGTACGGCGCCCACCCGTCCGGCCTGAGCTCGCCCGAGGCGTCCGGCTTCAGCGTGCGGACCCCGTGGTGCATGACGAACGCGGGGGTCCCCTCGGTCTTCACCTCCACGCCGCGCATCGCCGTGGGGACGACGGCCGAGGTGCGGTCGACCGGGATGAGATCGAGCTCGGTCGTCAGACCGAAGCGCCGCCCGGTCCAGTCGAACGTCGAGATCAGGCCGAAGGCCGAGTCGGCCCGCGCGCGCCCGCGGTGCGCGGGGAAGCGGACCTTCTCGGCGGCGCCGAACGGCTTCGGCAGGTCGCGGCGGGTCGCGAAGAAGGGCGTGAGCGGCTCCGGCTCGCCGAGGAGCGCCTCGTCGCGGCGGGACCACGCCGGCGTGCCCTGGCTGCGCGCGCGCCCCTCGACGCGCCGCTGCTCCGCCTCGCTCGGCAGGTGGACATAGAGGTGCGGCGGCGGCCTCCGCGAGACGACGTAGCGGTAGGGATACGGCTGCCCCCGGCGCGGTCCGGCCGGCGTGGCGGCGACGATCTCGTTGTCCAGATCGAGCGAGGCGCCTTTGCCGACGCACACGAAGCCGCGGGGGTGCACGGCGTACCACCCGCCGGGGCACCCCGCGTCGCCCGACGGCGCCGCGGCGCGCTCGACGACCGCGCCGGCCCGCAGGTAGCCCAGCTTGGCGGCGCGGCGCTCGGGCGCGGCGTACACGAACGTGCGCATCGCGATGCTCGCGAGCCTGTCGCCGCGCCCGGGCCGCAACGCCTCCCGGGTCGCCGCGGGCTCGCCCTCGCCGCCGGCGCCCGCATCGAGCGCGGCGCGCACCTCGCCCGGCCCCGCGCCGGCCGGCGGCTGCTCGATGGCAGCCGGCTGCGCGGCCGCCGACCTCCCCGGCGGCTCCTCGCCGGGGCCACAGGCCGCCGCGAGCGCGGACGCCGCGAGCGCCGCGGCGCGGAGGGACCGACCCGGACCACCGCGACGCCACGCGCGCACTTCCGGAAAAGAGCAAGCCATCATCGACGACGGGCCTCGTCTAGCTCAGAGGCCGCCCGCCGGCCAGAGGGCGCCGACACGCGCGCGGCGCGCCGCCGAGTTGCGCGTGATCCGAGCGGACCGAGCAGCGCAAGGAGGACGAGGCTGGGCAGGTCCTCTTCGACACGCTCCGCAATGTGCACGAGGGGTGCGAGGACTGGCACGGTCCGTACGACAGAGTGACGGCGATTGATCCTCGCGGACCTGATAGGGGATCGAACCCTGGGGAATCCCCTCATTCTGTGCCCGTTTACAGCGGGAAATTGAACAGGGAGGCGGGGAGGTGGGGAGTTTTTCTGAGATTTTACTCCCCGCATCCCTGTGAATTTTCCGAAAAATTCGAGGGGATTCCTCAGGATCGAACCGGGTCGCGCGGGGCGGCTCGTGGTTCAGCGTCGCCAGGGGCGTTCGCGCGGTGAATCGTTATTCGCACCATCCCACCACCCGCTTCAACAACCTGGGCTTCCGCGTCGCGCTGGGTCACGCTCCGGAGCCCCCGTTGGAGCCGAATCGCCCGGCCCCACCGGAGGCCTGGCGTCCAGGAACCGGGAGCCGCCGTCCAGGAACCGGGAGCCGCCGTCCAGGAACCGGGAGCCCTCGTCCAGGAACCGGGAGCCCTCGTCCAGGAACCGGGAGCCCTCGTCCAGGAACCGGGAGCCCTCGTCCAGGACACGTGGTGAACGGTTCTCCAGCGCAGGGTGAAGAG
>JAICEP010000491.1 GCA_025924095.1 Sorangium sp. | reverse complement strand
CCGCGATGGCGACGCGCGCCGCGGGGCTCCGGTCGAGCGCGAGGACGCGCCGGTACTCGGCGATGGCGCCCTCGTGGTCGCCGCGCGCGCGCAGCTGCTCCGCCTTCTGCGTGCACGCGTCGACCACGTGCGGGCAGCGCCGCTCGAAGACGGCGGGCCGATCGAACCGGGCCTTCGCCTGCGCCCTCGCGGCGTCGGGGAGCGACAGCGCGTCGAGCTCGGCGTGCCACGCGCGCTCCATCGGCTCCCACGAGGCGCCGGTGATCTCCGGCAGCGCCTTCCCGCCGTACCAGGCGCGCACCGCGGCGGGGCCGTACGTCGCGCGCACGTGGCCGACGAAGGCGCCGCTCACGGTGTACGCGGTCGACGAGTTCTCGGCCAGGAAGCCGAGCGCGAAGAGGCGCGAGAGCCGCGGCAAGATCCCGAGATCTCTCATGGCCTTGGCCCATTCGCGCGGGCTCAGGTCCTCGCCTTCCCTGGGCGAGCCGGCGACGGCGATCCCCTCGATGAGGCCCGGGTCGGGGAGCCACCCGCCGAGCTGCCCGGCGACCTTGAACGGGCCGCGGGCGAAGGCGCCGGCGAGCACGTGCATGATCTCGTGTCCGAGCGTCGGGTGCGGGAAGCCGGCGGCCTGCAGGTACACCTCGCGGCGCCACGGCTTCGCGACGTACGTGCGCGACGCGCCCATGAGCGCGCCCTTCTGCGCCGCGCTCTCGAACAGGTAGGCGCGGACCCGGAGCGGCTCGCCGTCCCGCTCGGCGGGCGCGCCGAGCCAGCGCTCGCCGGCCTCGATGTGGGCGTCGCACTCGCGCACGAAGCGCTGGATGTCGCCCTCGCGCATGCCGCGCGGGTAGACGACCTCGCAGCGCTGGCCCTGCGAGAACGCGCCGAGCTCGGCCGCGATGGTCTCGGAGGTCTGGAAGTGGCCGAGGCGCGCGCCTTCGAGGAGGTTCACGGCGCTCAGCGCGGCGCTCGCCGCGCCGAGCAGGAGCAGCCCGGGGCGGCCTTGCGGCTGGAACGAGATCCGGCCGCCCGCGTCGTGCACGAGGTGCTGCGCGAGCACGGACGCGGCGAACAGGGTGGCCAGCGTCCCGGCGCGGTAGGTGAGCAGCCCGGAGGCGTCGACGACCGTGTCGTAGAGGGTGCCGCTGAAGAAGCCGACGAAGGGGTCGTAGGCGAAGACGATCGGGCTCGTGTAGAAGCGGACGGCGCTCACGCCGATCGAGGCGAGCGGGGCGGCGAGCGCGGCGAGGACGGCGACGAGCCGGCGCCGCCATGCCGGGGGTGGGGGCGCGACGTCCTCGCGCCGGATGCCGGCGGCGAGCTCGCCCGCGACCGCGCCCCAGGCGCCGCCGAGCGCCGCGCCGAGGACGGGCCCGAGGGCGAAGTGCGCGGAGCCGCCGAGCACGTCGCAGAAGCCGGCGCGGAGGCCGTGGCCGAGCGTGGTGGCGTACGCGACGAGCGCGAGCAGGGCGCCGTTCGCGACGCCCCGGCGGAAGGCCTCGACCGGCAGGGGCCGGTGGGCGGCGACGTCGAGGGCGGTCGTGATCGCCGCGACGCTCGGCACGAGGAGGCCCGCGGCGATCGCGCTCTCGTAGCCGGGGCCGTCGAAGAGGGGCAGGAAGCCGACGAGCGCCATCGCGATCGCGACGAGCGCTGCGCCGAGCCTTACGGCCGGTGAACGGAGCAGCGTGGGCATGGGCGCGGGAGCCTCCAGGGCTGCCTTAGTAGCCGCGCCTGCCCGGAGAGGCGAGCGGGATGCGGGCCCCCTGACGCCCGGGGGTCGGGTTCAAGGCGCCTTGCCTCCCGGAGGCTCTCTCGGGCCCCTCCCTCCGGCGCGTTCCAGGAAGCTGGACTCTCCTTCCCGTTCTCTTCTCTTCTCTGCTCTGCTCGCCCCCCGCGATGTCCCCTCCCCCCGCCGGCCTCTCTCACCACCCCGATTTCCTGCGTCTCTGGGCGGCGCAGGCCGTGAGCGCGCTGGGCAGCCGTGTCAGCCGGACGGCGCTGCCCGTGATCGCCATCGTGAGCCTCGGGGCCGACGCGGGTGGCGTCGCGCTGCTCTCGGCCCTGTCCACCGCGCCGGGCGTCCTGGTGGGGCTCTTCGCGGGTGGGCTCGTCGATCGCTCGCGCAAGCGGCCGTTGCTCATCGGCGCGGATCTCGTGCGCGCCGCGCTGATCCTCTCGGTGCCGATCGCGGCCTGGGCCGGCGCGCTCACCCTCCTCCACCTCTCCGTCGTGGCCGCGCTGGTCGGCATGGCCACCTCCCTGTTCCAGATCGCCGACAACGCGTACTTGCCGGCGCTTGTCGGGCAGGACCGCCTCGTCGAGGCGAACGCCAGGCTGGAGGGGACCGAGGCCGCCGCGGAGATCGCCGGCCCCGGCGCCGCGGGCCTCCTGATCCAGGTGCTCACCGCGCCGCTGACGATGGTGGCGGACGCGCTCTCGTATCTCGGGTCGGCGGCGCTCCTCGGGCGCATCCGGGCGATCGAGGCGCCGGCCGCCGCCGGGGGCGACGCGGCCGAGGGGGGCGCCTCGCTGCTCGAGGATCTCCGGGTGGGGTTGCGCCACGGCCTCGGCCACCCCGTGATCGGGGCGACGTTCCTCGCCATGGGCGCGCACGCCCTGCTGAGCGGAGGGGCCTTCTCCGCGCTGTACATGCTCTATCTCCTGGAGGGCCTGCGGCTGGATCCCGCCGCGGTCGGGCTGATCATCAGCGTGGGCGGCGTCGGCGCGCTGGGCGGCAGCGTCCTCGCGGGCTGGCTGGGCCGTCGCCTCGGCGCCGGGCCGGCGATGATCCTCAGCCTCCTCGTGGGTCAGGCCAGCACGGCGCTCATCCCGCTGGCCGCGCAGCTCGGGCCGCTCGCGGTCCCTGCCCTCGTGCTGCACCAGCTCCTCGGGGACGCGTTCCTCGTGGCGTTCATGATCCACGCGGTGAGCGTCCGGCAATCGATGCTGCCGCTGCACGTGCTCGGCCGGGTCAACGCCACGCTCCACGTGCTCACCGGCGCGCTCTTGCCGGCGGGCACCCTGGCGGCCGGATGGCTCGCCGGCCGGATCGGCGTGGAAGCGACGGTGTGGGCCGGCGTGCTCGCCGGCTTCGCCGCGCCGCTCCTGCTGCTGCGCCCCGCGGTGTGGCGGCTGCGGGCGGTGTGAGCGCGCGAGTCACTCCTCTCGCCGTCGCGCACATAGAAAGGACTGACGCGCTCAGCCGACGGCAAGCCGCGGGCCAGCGGGAATGGACTGTCGCCGCGCGTCGGCTACGTTACGCCGCGCTCGACCCGCCATCCACGCTCCCCCTTCCGCCCCCCCGCGGGCGAGGAACCCGATGAAACCGAAGTTCGGAACCGATCTGACGACCGGCAGCATCCCCGGACACCTCGTGACGTTCTCGCTCCCGATGCTCCTCGGGAGCTTCCTTCAGACGGCCTACAGCTTCATCAACGCCATCTGGGTGGGTCAGTTCCTGGGCACCGGGGCCCTCGCGGCCGTCACCGTGAGCTTTCCGGTCATCTTCACGATCTTCGGCGTCGGGATGGGGATGACCCTGGCGACGAACATCCTCGTCTCGCAGAGCTTCGGCGCCAGGCGGTTCGACGAGCTGCGGCGCGTGGTGGACGGCTCCACGGTGCTCATCAGCGGCCTCGGCATCGTGCTGACGGCCCTCGGAGAGGTCTTCACGCCCGAGATCCTCCGGGCGATGGACACGCCGCCAGACGTCCTCCAGCCGGCGGTGAGCTACCTCCGGATCTACCTGCTCTCGCTGCCCTTCAGCTTCGGCATGTTCGCGCTCCGGAGCATGCTCCAGGGGACGGGAGACTCGAAGACGCCTCTCTATTTTCAGCTCGGCTCCGTCCTGCTCACGACGGTGCTCGATCCGCTGCTCATCTTCGGGCGGCTGGGGCTGCCCGAGCTCGGCCTGAACGGGACGGCCTGGGCCACGCTCGTCTCTCAGATCCTCCTGCTCGCGGCGCTCAACCTCCATCTCCACGTCCGGAGATCGCCGATCGCGCCGAGGTGGCCGCGCTTCCGCCAGCTCGGTCCGACGATCCGGAAGACGTGCCGTATCGGCGTACCAGCGTCCATCCAGCAGTCGGTGGTCTCGCTGGGCATGGTGGTGGTGACGGGGATCGTGAACGGGTTCGGGGAGGTCGCGACCGCGGCGTTCGGCGCGGCCTCGCGGATCGACCAGATCGCCGTGTTGCCGGCGATCACCCTGGGGATGGCGATATCGACGCTCGCCGGGCAGAACCTGGGCGCCGGGCGCCACGACCGCGTGCGCGAGGTCTTCAGGTGGGGCTGCGTGTTCAGCGGCGGGATGACGCTCCTGATCTCGGCGGCGGCCATCCTCTTCCCCGAGGCGCTCCTCCGGGTGTTCATCACCGATCCGGTCGTCATCGGGCTCGGCGTCTCGTACCTGCACATCGTGGGCGCGTGCTATCTCTTCTTCGGCCTCTCCTTCGTGAGCAACGGAATCATCAACGGCTCCGGCGCGACCGTGGTCACGACCGTGATCTCCCTGCTCAGCCTCTGGGTGATCCGCAATCCGCTCGCCTACTGGCTCTCCCGCGAGATGCACAGCGTGGAGGGCGTCTGGTACGCCATCGCGCTGAGCTTCTTCCTGTCGATGGTCGCCAGCATGGCCTACTATTTCTCGGGGCGATGGAAGCGGTCCCTCGTCCAGCCGGCCGCTCCGGAGGACGCGACACGACAGGCCGACCCCGCAAAGACCTTCGCGAACGAGGTCGGCGAGGCGTGATGACGGCGGGGAGCCGCACCGGCGGTCGCCCGGCGCGACGGCTTGCCTGACCGCGCTCCCGCAGGCAGGCTGAGCCCATGGGCCAGCCCGCCGAGAAGCCCCGCCGCGCCACCTACGCCGACCTCGAGGCCGTGCCGCCGAACAAGGTGGCAGAGCTCATCCGCGGCGTGCTGCACGTCTTCCCGCGGCCGGCGCCGCGGCATGCGCGCGCGGCGTCGAGCCTGGGCATCGAGCTCGGTGGTCCCTTCGACCACGGCAAGAACGGACCGGGCGGGTGGTGGATCCTGGACGAGCCGGAGCTGCATTTCCCCGATCCGGAGTCGCCCGGCGACGTGGAGGCGGTCGTGCCGGACATCGCCGGCTGGCGGCGCGAGCGCATGCCCGAGCTGCCCGACACGCCCTACTTCTCGCTCGCTCCGGACTGGATCTGCGAGGTCCTGAGCCCCTCGACCGAGCAGCACGATCGCAAGGCGAAGATGCCCCTCTACGCCCGCGCGGGCGTGCAGCACGCGTGGCTGGTCGATCCCCTCGAGCGAACCCTGGAGGTCTTCTCGCTCGCCCCGGGCCGCGGCTTTACCCCGGTCGCCACCCACCGCGACGCCGCGCGCGTCCGCGCCGCGCCCTTCCAGGCCGTCGAGATCGAGCTCGCCGTGCTCTGGGCGACGTAGCGCGCCCTCAGGCGGGCGCCGGCACCCCGGCGCCGTCGTCCTCGTCGAGCCCCATCGCGCCCTCCCCCTCGCCGCCCACCCCGCCCTCGCCGCCGTCCGGTCCCCGGAGCCGCTCCGAGAGCAGCCCCAGGAGGTCCTGCGTCGAGAGCTTGCCCGCCGCGTCCTTGCCGCCGAGGACCTGGGCCACGAGCGACCGCTTCTGCTCGTGCAGCGACAGCATCTGCTCCTCGATCGTCCCGAGCGCCACGAGGCGGTAGATGGTGACCGGCCGCCGCTGGCCCAGCCGGTGCGCGCGATCCGAGGCCTGGTCCTCGACCGCGGGGTTCCACCAGGGATCGAGGTGGATCACGTTGGTCGCCGCCGTGAGGTTGATGCCGAAGCCGCCCGCCTTGAGCGAGATGAGGAAGAGCGGCGCCGCCCCCTCCTGGAACTCGCGCACCCGCTCGCCCCGCGCCTTCCGGGGCGTCTCGCCGTCGAGGTAGACGTACGCGACGCCGCGCGCCTCGAGCGCCTCGCGCACGAGCGCGAGGTGCGAGGTGAACTGGCTGAACACCAGCGCGCGGTGTCCCTCGCTGCGTAGCTCCTCGAGCAACTCGAGCAGCCGCCGCATCTTCGAGGAGGCCAGGGGAGATTGCGCGTCGTACAGGCGCGGGTGCGAGGCGAGCAGACGCAGCCGTGTGAGCGCCGCGAGCACCTGGAAGCGCCGCTGCTCATCGCGCACGCCCTGGCCCTGGGTGCTCACT
>JAICEP010000490.1 GCA_025924095.1 Sorangium sp. | reverse complement strand
GTCGCTCGAGAGGCGGCCGTCGCGGCAAACGGCGACCCGGGGACGGGGCCCGTCGACCGGCAGGGTGACGCGCTGCGCGTCGAGGGAGAGCTGCAGGAGGCCGGCGAACGCGGCGCCGAGCTCGCGGGCAAGCTCGCTGCTGAGGTCGCGCTCGGCGTCGCCGCGGATGTCGTACTCGCGGAAGATGGTTCGGGGGACCTTCATGGACCACGCGGTGGAGCGCCCGTGCCGCGCTGCAGCGCAGGGCCGGCGCCAAGGGTGCTCTGACACAGCGCAATCGTGGGTGAAACGAAAAACGCTCGCCACGGCGCCGGCTCGTCGGCTCGTCGGCGCGTCAGCTCGTCGGCGCGTCGGATGGCGTTCCTGGCCGCCGGCCGGGGGAGTTGGGCCCCGTGGAGCCCAGGACCGCATGATGACGCGCGCACAGAGAACCGGCCTCGCTGCCATGCTGGCCCTCTCCGCGTGCCTCGCCTGCAGCGAGGCCGCCCGGGCGGCGGAGCCGTCGCCCGCCGCCCTGCCGATCACCGTCGTCGCCCTCCGGACCGACGACGCGTACGACCAGGCAGGCGCGCTGACCCAGGCGCTCCGCTCCGCCGTCAAGGAGACCCCGGGGTGGTCGGTCGGCGAGGGGGATTTCTCGCTGGAGGTCCTGACGCTCTCGCTGCAGTGCGAAGATGTGCCCGACGCGGGCTGCCAGGCGCGCATCGCCGACCAGATCAAGAGCGACCGCTATCTCTGGGGCGTGCTCCGCAAGAGCGACACCGACGTGGAGGGCGCCCTGCACCTCTGGACCCGCGGGAAGCCGGCCACGAGCGTCCCGGTGAAGCACAGCGCGAACCTCACCGAGGCCAACGACGAGCCGCTCCGCAAGATCGCGGCGGACGCGATCGCGGCGCTGACCGGCGGGCCGCCGGAGGGCTCGCTCCGCGTGAGGACGGGCGCCGCGCAGGCGAGCGTGCTCATCGACGGGAAACCGGTCGGCAACGTGCAGAACGGCGAGGCGACCTTCACGGTCACGGCCGGGCCGCACAGGGTGCGCGTCAAGTCGTCCGGCTTCCTCGACTCCGAGGCGTCGGTCGTGGTCCTGCCCGTGGCCACGACGGACGTCGCGCTCAGCCAGATGCCCGCCGAGCCGTCGCAGTCCAACTGGAAGCGGGTGGGCGGGTTCATCGGCCTCGGCGCGGGGGCGGTGTTCGGCACCGTCGCCGTCATCAGCTCGGTCCAGGTCGCGAGCATCCAGAGCGACCCGCGGTACACGGCCTACCGAGGGCTGTTCCTCACCGGGGTCGAGGACGTCTGCGCGCCCGCGCAGCGCGAGGCCATCCGGGGCGACATCACCGCCGACGCGAGGACGGCCGACGCGGGCATCCGGCTCTGCGAGAGGACGGACACGTTCATGGGGCTCCAGTACGTCTTCTACCCGCTGGCGGTGGTCTCCGCGGGCCTCGGCGCCTACCTGCTCGTGACGAGCGACAGCCGGAGCGGGGAGCGCACCGGCTGGACCGTGCAGCCCAGCGTCGGCCTCGACGCGGGCGGCCTCGACGTGACGTACCGCTGGTGAGCCCCACCCTTCGTTCCGCTCGCCAGGAGCGCGTCCAGGGGCGACGATCATGCGGGTGATCGCCGGCCGGCTCGGGGGGCGGAGGCTCGCCGCGCCGCGCGGCGAGGGCACGCGGCCGACCGCGGATCGCGTGCGCGAGGCGCTCTTCTCCTCGCTCGGCGACGTCACCGGCGCGCTCGTCTGCGACCTGTACGCCGGCACCGGCGCGCTCGGCATCGAGGCGCTCTCGCGCGGCGCGCGGCGCGCGGTCTTCGTCGAGAGCGGCCGGCCTGCGCTCGCCACGCTCCGCGAGAACCTCGCCGCGCTCGGCCTCGCCGAGGCGACGCGCGTCGTCCCGCTCCCGGTCGAGCGCGCGCTCGAGCTGCTCCGCGACGAAGCCCCCTTCGATCTCGCGCAGCTCGATCCGCCCTCCGCCGCCCTGACCCAGGCCGCCGCCGCGGCCGCGCGCCTCGCCGGCCCGCTCGGCCTGCTCGCCCCGACCGGGCGCCTCGTCCTCGAGCACGCGCGCCGCGATCCTTCCCCGGAGATCGCCGGGCTCACCTGCGCTGCGCTCCGCACCTACGGTGACACCGCGGTGTCGTTCTATACGCGCTGAGCAGCCTCCGCGCGCTCGACGCGCGCCGAGCCGCGCGCGCCGGGCAGCCCGCTGCGCGCACCGGATACCCCGCCTGCGCGCCGAGCCGCCGTCCGCGCGGACCCAACATGTTCATCCGGGGCGCATCCAGTTTCCTGGCGCGCTTCCCTGCCCGCCCTTGTAGACTCGCCCCGCCGGACGCGCCCGCGTCTCGGCTCCGACGCACGATGGCCCCGCCGAAGCGGCCGGCCCCCGCGCGCCTCTCCGGGAGGACTTCTCAACGTGTCCGCATCGATGCCCCCGTCGTCCCAGCAGATCCCGGGCAAATCCGGTAATTCTGGGCCTTACATCGCAGGAATGGTCGTCCTTGCCGCGCTCATGGCGGGCCTGCTCTACTGGAAGCTGCGCCCGGAGCCGGACGCGCCGCCCGCGGCGCCCACGGCCGCTGCCCGCACCGAGACGAAGTCCGCCGATCCGCCGCCGCTCTTCGCGCCCCCCCCGCCGCCGCCCGTCGACGAGGTCGAGGATGCCGGCGTGGACGCTGGCAAGGTCGCGTCGGGGCAGGGCCCGGCCACGACCGGCAAGTCGCCTTGCTCGGGCAAGTGCGGCGACGGCGCCAGCTCGCCCGCGCTCGACTCCGCCGTCCTCGGGCTCGCCCGCTCGGCGCAGGGTTGTTATAACCGCGCACTGCGCACCTCGGAGGTCTCCGGCAAGCTGACGGTGAGCGTGCAGGTCGCCTCGACGGGCGCGGTGTGCAGCGCCTCGATTCTCAACGATACCGTGGGTTCGGGCGAGATTGCGTCTTGCGTCCTTGGACGTTTCCGCGGCAAATCACTGCCTCCGCCGCAGAGCGGATGCGTCGTGGTGAACGTTCCGATCAACTTCACCATCAAGCAATAGGAAGCCGCCGATGCGAATGCTCCCCCTCCGGATGGCCAGCTTGCTCCTCCTCGCGCTCGCGCTGTCGAGCGCCGCGTGCCGTGTCGAGGAAGGCACCACCCCGACCTGCACCGACAACCTCAACAGCGAGCAGGGAATCGTGGACGACCCGGATGGGTGCCATCGGCTCCCGTACTGCATGGTGAACGGCGCGCAGGCGGACCCCGCGGAGTGCTGCAAGAACGCAGAGGGCATGGTCAACCCGGAGTGCGCCAGGGGGTATGCGTCCCTGACCTCCTCGGCCAGCACGACGTCGGCGAGCAGCTCCGGGGGCGACGGCGGCTCCGGGGGCAACGGCGGCTCCGGGGGCAACGGCGGCTCCGGGGGCAACGGCGGCTCCGGGGGCAACGGCGGCTCGGACGGCGGCGGGGGGAGCGGCGGCTAGGCCGCGCGCATCCATCCGCCGTGGCGAGGAGTGCCGCTTCCAGCCGGGGGATCCTGCTCTCGGTCGCCTATGACGGGCGCCCGTTCGCGGGCTTCGCCCGTCAGCGCGACCAGCGCACGGTCTCGGGCGAGCTGCTCGGCGCGCTGCGCGCCATCGACCCGGCCATCCGCGAGATCCGCGGCGCGAGCCGCACCGACGCGGGCGTCCACGCGCGCGACCAGCGCGTCGCCTTCGACACGGCGGCGCCGCTGCCGCCGCGCGGCTGGGTCCTCGCGACCGCGCGCCACCTCCCGGACGAGATCGTGATCCGGCGCGCCGCCGTCGTGCGCGTCGGGTACTCGCCCCGCTTCGAGAGCCTCCGCAAGCGTTACCGCTACCTGGTCCTCCGGGATCTTGTCCGCGATCCGTTCCTCATCCGCCGCGCCTGGCGGGTCGAGGGTCTCACCGACGACGCGATCGAGCGGGCGCGCGCCGAGACGCCCGCCGCGAAGGGCACCCACGACTTCGCGGCGTTCCGGACGAGCGCGGACGAGCGGACGAGCACGGTGCGCACGCTGTACGGCCTCGAGCTGTCGCTCGACCCTGCGGACCCGCGCCTCGTCCGGATCGACGTCGAGGGGAACGCGTTTCTGCACAACATGGTGCGCATCCTGGTCGGCACCTTGATGGACGTGGCGCGCGGCTACCTCGCCCCCGGCGCGATCGCCCGCGCGCTCGCGTCGCTCGACCGGCGCGACGCCGGGATCACGGCGCCGCCGGACGGGCTGTACCTGGAGCACATCCACCTGCGCGACAACGGCCAGGATCCCTGGCCGACGGGCCCGTCGGGCGGGTCCTCGGAGGGCGACGCCGCGCCGGAGGACACCCCATCCACGGGCGACGCCGCCCCCGCGGAGCCGGGTGCCGAGACGGACGCCGCGGGCGAGGCGAGCGCGCGGCCCGGGGCGGATGCCGGGGACGAGGCGAGCGTGCGGCCCGGGGCGGGAGCGCCCCTTCTGCCCGATCGGTGATTCGCGCGCTTTCCGCGCGCCAGGAGGTTGCGTTCGCGAGCGCTTCCCGTCTTACCTCTCTTGCCTCGCTGCCGGGCACCCCGCTCCGCGGACGGCGGACAGGACCTCTCCCACGCGCTGGAGGAAGCATGAACTCGCGTCGGCTGACTGCATCCCTCGCCCTGCTCATCCCTGCCCTTGGGCTCCCGTCGCTCGCGGGCGCCCAGCCGTCCGCAGCGCCGGCGGCGGCGCCCCCCCTCAGGGCGCCCTCGGCCCCGCCGCAGGCGGCGCCCGCGCCGTCGCGCGCCGCCGCCTCCAGCGCCGCCGCGGCCGCCGGCGCGGCTGATCTGCGCCGCCTCGGCGAGGCCTTCGCCGATGTCGTCGACAAGGTCGGTCCCGCGGTCGTCCAGATCGAGGTCGCCGTCGGCGAGGACGTCTCCTCGCCGCTGCGCTGGTTCCGCGACGGCGGCCAGCGCCGCGGGCTCGGCTCGGGCGTCCTCTTCTCCCCGGACGGCGGCATCCTCACGAACGACCACGTCATCGACGGGGCCCGCGCGATCACCGTCCGGCTCCGCGACGGCCGCATGTTCGCCGGCCGCGTGGCAGGCCGCGATCCCGCGACAGATCTCGCCGTGCTCCGCATCGACGCGAAGGCCCTCCCCACCGCGACGTTCGCCGACAGCGACGCCGCGCGCGTCGGCGCCTGGGTGGTCGCGATCGGCTCCCCCTTCGGCCTCGGCCACACGGTCACCACCGGCGTGCTCAGCGCCAAGGGGCGGGGCGGCGTCGGCGTGAACGACGTGGAGGACTACCTCCAGACCGACGCCAGCATCAACCCCGGCAACTCGGGCGGACCGCTCGTCGACCTCGACGGCCGCGTGCTCGGCATCAACACGATGGTGGTGAGCCGGGGGCAGGGCATCGGGCTGGCGGTGCCGGCGAGCATGGCCCGGCGCGTGGCCGAGCAGCTGCTCCGGCACGGCCGCGTCGAGCGCGCCTGGATCGGCGTCGGGCTGCAGGACCTCACGCCCCAGCTCGCGGCGGTGATGCCGAGCCCGCCCCGGGCCGGCGCGCTCGTCAACGCCGTCAACCCGAGCGGCCCAGCGGCCAGGTCGAACCTCCAGCCGGGCGACGTGATCACGTCGGTCGCGGCCAGGCCGACGCGCGACGCGCAGGACGTCATCCGCGAGCTCTTCCACCACAACGTCGGCGAGACGCTGCCGGTCGAGGTCGTGCGCGGCGGCCAGCGATACCAGACCCGGGTGACGCTCGCCCCGCGGAACGAGCCGGCGCCGCCGGCGCTCCCGGTGCAGCGCGCGCCCGCCCCGCACCCGGACCTCGGTCTCACGCTGCACGACGTACCGGCCCCGCGCGGCGAGCGCGGCGAGCGCGGCGAGCACGGCGAGGGCCGAACGCTCGCGCGCGTGGCCATCGTGGCGAACGACTCACCCGCCGAGCGCGCCGGCCTCCGTCCGGGCGACGTGATCCTGGAGGCCGACAGCCGCCGCGCGCCGACCGCCGCCGAGGTCGAGGAGGCCGCGCGTGACGGCGAGCTCCTCGTCCGGGTCCAGCGCCGGGGTGCCGCGTTCTACGCCGCCCTCAAGCGCTGACCCGCGCCGGCGCCCCCGGAAAATCCGACGCGGACAAATGGACTGCCCGCGCTCGCCTTGGTAGTCAGGGTACCGTGCACATCGGACTCGACCGTCTCCCGGATCTCTCGC
>JAICEP010000489.1 GCA_025924095.1 Sorangium sp. | reverse complement strand
GTCGGCGCTGCCGCTCCAAGAGCGGATGGAGGTGCTCCGCAGCTTCGAGCAGAGCCGGGCGCTGGCGCTGCGCTCGCTGCTCCGCGCCGTGCTCACGCCGCTCAGGTTCATCCACTACGACCAGCCCGAGATGTTCGAGCACGTCGGCTGCCGCTACGAGCTGCCCACGGTGCGCGACGAGGCGCCCCGGTGGCTCTCGCAGGTGACGAACGGGCGCGAGGTCGAGGAGGACCTGGAGCTCGAGTGCGAGGTGCTCGTGATCGGCACCGGGGCCGGCGGAGCGGCCGCCGCCTACGAGCTCGCGTCGCGGGGACACGCGGTGCTCATGATCGAGGAGGGCGACTACCACCGCCGCTCGAGCTTCACCGGGCGGCCCGCGCGGGCGTACCGGGAGATGTACCGCGACCACGGGCTCGACATGGCGATCGGCAACGTGGGCATCCCGGTGTTCGCGGGGCGCGCCGTCGGAGGGAGCACCGTGATCAACTCCGGCACCTGCTACAGGGCTCCGGAGAGCACCTTCGCTTCGTGGCGGGGCGGCATGGGGATGCCGGCGGAGTTCTCGTCCGACGGGCTCGCCCCCTACTACGAGCGCGTCGAGCGCATGCTCCAGGTCGCCCCCGCCGATCCGCTGCACCTCGGGGCGATCGGGCCGATCGTCCGGCGCGGCGCGGAGCGGCTCGGCCTCCGCCACGGGGCGCTCCAGCGCAACGCGCCGGAGTGCGATGGACAGGGGATCTGCTGCTTCGGCTGCCCCACCGGGGCCAAGCGCTCGACCGACGTGAGCTACGTGCCCGAGGCGCTGAAGCGGGGCGCGCAGCTCATCACGGCGGCGCGCGTCAGGACGATCGACATCGTGGCGGGCCGCGCGCGCGGGGCGACCGCTGTGCTCGGCGGCGACGCGAGGGCCGGCGGTCGCGCGCCGAGCGACGCCAGGCGGCGGAGGCCGCGGCTCGTGGTCAGGGCGGAGGCCGTCGTGGTGGCGGGCGGCGCGCTGATGACGCCGCTGCTGCTGCGCCGGAGCGGGGCATGCCTCTCGAGCGGCATGCTGGGGAAGAACCTGTCGATCCACCCGGCCTCGAAGGTGATGGCGCTCTTCGATGAGCGGATCGACCAGTGGCGAGGCATCCCGCAGGGCTACCAGATCGATCACTTCGCCGATGAAGGGCTGATGTTCGAGGGAGGCTCGCTGCCGTTCGACGTCGCCGCGCTGGCCGTGCCCTGGACGGGGCATCGCTACACGGAGCTCATGGAGCGATACCCGCACCTCGCGACCTTCGGGTTCATGATCAAGGACACGAGCCGCGGCGAGGTGAGGCCCGGGCTCGGCGGTACGCCGCTCGTGCTCTACACGATGAACCAGGAGGACGTGGCGAAGATGCAGCGCGGGATCGAGACGCTCTGCGAGGTGTTCCTGGCCGCGGGGGCGCGGCGGGTCCTGCCGCTCGTCGCCGGCTGCGACGAGGTGAACGGCCCCGCGGACCTGGAGCGGCTCAAGGCGCGGCAGATCAAGGCAGGGGACCTCGACGTGGCCGCGTTCCACCCGCTCGGGACATGCCGTATCGGGGTCGATCCGCGGTCGTCGTGCCTCGGGCCGGACCACCAGGCGCACGACGTCGCCGGCCTTTACGTGTGCGACGGGAGCGCGATCCCCTCGTCGCTCGGCGTGAACCCGCAGATGACCATCATGGCCATGTCGCTGCGCGCAGCCGAGCTCCTGAGCGAGCGCCTATCCGGCTGAGCCGCCGCGGTACCCGGTGGCCGCGGCGCGCTCGTTGCCGATGCGGTCGCTCTCGATGGCCCCGTCGCGCATGGTCACCACGCGCGGCATCGACTCGGCGAAGCTGAGGTTGTGCGTCACCACGACGATCGTGGTGCCGTGCTTGCGGTTCATCTCGAAGAACAGCTGGTGGATCGAGTCGCTCGTCGCGGTGTCGAGGTTCCCGGTCGGCTCGTCGGCGAGGAGGAGCTTCGGCGACAGGACCAGCGCCCGCGCCAGGGCCACCCGCTGCTGCTCGCCGCCCGACAGCTCCCCGGGCCGGTGCGTCGCGCGCTCCGCGAGCCCGACCTCGGCGAGCAACGAGCGCGCGAGCGGCTCCATATCGCGGCGGGTCTTCCCCTGGATGAGGCCCGGCATCATCACGTTCTCGACCGCGTTGAACTCGGGGAGCAGGTGGTGGAACTGGAAGACGAAGCCGATCATCCGGTTCCGGATCGCCGCGAGCCGCGAGCTCGGGAGGCCGGTGAGGTCGTCGCTGCCGAGGCGGATGCGGCCGCTCGTCGGGAGGTCCAGCGTGCCGATGCAGTGGAGGAACGTGCTCTTGCCGGCCCCGGAGGGGCCCACGAACGCCACGACCTCGCCCTGGTTGATGACAATATCGATGCCGCAGAGCACGTGGAGCTCGCGCCCCATGTGAACGAACGTCTTGCGGAGATCTTCGACGACGACGAGCGGAGTGGACATGGAGGGATTACTCGTAACGGAGCCCGTCCACCGGAGAGAGCTTCGAGGCGGCGCGGGCCGGGTAGAGGGTGGCGATAGTGCAGATGAGCAGCGCCGCCGCCGCGACCATCGCATAGTCGGAGCCGTTCACGTTCACGGGCAGCCGGTCGATGTAATAGACGTCCGGATCGAGCCGGACGCCGAACCAGGACAGGCCCGTGCAGGCGGCGAGCGCGGTGCCGACACCGTAGACGGTGCCGATGGCGCCGATGATGACGCCCTCCAGCATGAACACGCGCATCACCGCGTTGTCCGAGGCGCCGAGCGCCTTCAGGACGGCGATCTCCTTGCCCTTCTCCGTCACCATGAGGAGCAGCGTGCAGACGATGCAGAAGCTCGCGACCGCGATGGCGATGGACAGGATGATGAACGTCGCGATCTTCTCCAGCTTGAGCGCGCTGAAGAGGTTCTTGTTCATCTCCATCCAGTCGCGGACGCGGAGCTTCGGGGGCGGCTTGCCGCCCTCCGGCGGCGCCTCGTCCAGCGCAGCGCTCGCGGCGATCGCCGCCTCGACGGCCGGCCGGACCTCCTGCACCCGCTCGGGATCCGGGACCCGGATGTCGATGTGGGTGATCTTGTCCTCGAGGCTGAAGAACTTCTGCGCCTCCTCCATCAAGACGTACGCGTGCGTGACGTCGTACTCGTACATGCCGCTATAGAAGATGGCCGCGACGCGGAACCTGCGGGAGCGCGGCATCACGCCGGTGGGGCCGAGCTCGCCCATGGGTGACAGGAGGGTCACCTCGTCCCCGACGAGCACGTGGAGCGACTTCGCGAGCTCCCGGCCGATGATGACGCCCGGGTACATGCGCGTCTGCTGCTTCAGGTAGTCGCGCACCGACGGGTCGACGTCCGGCGGCTGGCGGAAGTCCGGCCCCTTGAAGTACGGCTCCCCGCCCGGGCCCCGGCCGATGATCTCCTCGGGGGGCAGGCTCGTCAGCTTCTCGGGATCACGCAGGTAGTCGAAGCTGCCGACCTCGATGTTCTTGGCGAGGTCGATGACCTGTCCGATGGTGTCCGGATCGATGCCGCGGACGAGGGCGCCGGCGGTGTTCGAGGCGCTGGAGCCCATCGCCTCGCCGGCCACGACGGGCGTCGCGGCGGCCCCATAGGGCGCGAGCGCGACGCGCACCTGGGTGAGCTTGTCGTCCCAGTCGCCGAAGCCGCCGGGGCGGCTGACGTCGACGACCATGTGCGCGTTGTTGCCGAGGATCTTGCGCTTCAGGTCGGCGCCGAAGCCGCCCATGATGCTCGTCACCGAGCACAGGGCGCACGAGCTGACGCCGACCCCGGCCATCGACAGGACCGAGATGACCGTGAGGAAGCCGCTCTTCGAGGCGCGCACGTGGCGCGCGCCCACGTAGGGCACGAAGCTCCGGCGCTCGAGCGCGTCGAGGATGATCGGCAGGAGCGCCGACAGCACGAAGAACAGGAAGATGACGCTCGAGACGAGCGCGGTGAAGCGGATGATCTGATCGGCGGCGTTGACCGACGCGAGCCGCCCCGTGGGCATCCTGGACGTGAGCGACGCGGTGACCCCGAACGTCACGCCCACGAGCGCGCCCCACCACCAGATGAGCGCGCGATACAGCCCCTTGCGGACAGGGCGGCTCCCGGCGACCAGATAGCCCACGCCCACGCCGGACAGGAGGCCTCCGAGGATCCACTTGGAGGTCGGCTGGATGGGCAGGACCGCGCCCCAGAGGACAACGATCGCGAGCGCGGCGAGGAATGACATCGCGCCGAGCGTCCTGAGCCCCGCGCGGACCCTGGACCCCCTCCTGCCGGAGAGCCACCGGGCGCTCTCCGTATCCGTTCCGGCCCGGAACAGCCGGAGGACGCCCCCCAGGACCAGCGCGGCGACGAGCTTCGCGATCCCCTCGGAATTGCTGGAGAAAAAGGCGCCGACGAGCGCGAGGCCCTTCGATGGCCCGCTGGACGTGATGAGCGTGAGCGCGAGCAGGCTGGCGCCCGCGAGCGCGACCACGAGCCCGATGCGCGCGACGACGGGGCGCCGCGGCTCCAGCTCGCCCTTCTTGTCGAAGCGGGTGGTGCCGCGCCAGACGAGCAAGAGGACACCCAGCGCCACGGCCGCGAGGAGCGCGACCTGCAAGGGTCTGGAGAGCTCGATCACGCGTCGGTCTCGGGGCGGAGGAGGGGGAACAGGATGACGTCGCGGATCGACGTCGCGCCGGTGAGGAGCATCGCCAGGCGATCGATCCCCATGCCGAAGCCCGCCGTCGGCGGGAGGCCGTGCTCCAGGGCGCGGACGTAGTCGGCGTCGTAATCCATCGTCTCCTCCTCGCCCCGCGACTTCTTGGCGACCTGCGCGCGGAAGCGCGCGTCCTGGTCCTCCGGATCGTTGAGCTCGCTGAAGGCGTTGCAGAGCTCACGGCCCTCGATGAAGAGCTCGAAGCGATCGACAAGCGCAGGATCGCTGTCCTTCTTGCGCGCGAGCGGGGAGACCTCGAAGGGATAGTCGATGATGAAGACGGGGACGCTCTTGTCGCCCGCCTCGGTGCGGTAGTCCTTCGTGAGGAACGGCTCGACCACGTACTCGTAGGCGCAGAAGACGAGCTCCCCGGGCGACTCGCACTTCTTCGCGCCCGAGCGGAAGTTCGTCCAGTCGATCTCGCGCCCGCTCGCCTTCGCGGCCTTCGCCCACTCCTTGATCGGGGCGTCGTCCGCGGCGACGCGCTGCGGGACGTCGGCCGGGAGCCCCGCCTTCGCCAGGGCGCGGGCGATCCCCTCGGCCATGGGGACGCGCGCGAAGCGATCGAGCGAGAACGCGCGCCCGGCCGCCCAGGCGGCGTGCTCGGCCGGGAGGCGCTCGGCGAGGCGGGCGTCGACGTGGCGGAGCATCGCCTCGGTCGCGTCCATCAGGGTCTCGTACGTCGCGTACGCCTGGTAGTACTCGAGCATCGTGAACTCGGGGTTGTGCCGCGTCGACAGCCCCTCGTTCCGGTAGCAGCGCGCGATCTCGTAGACGCGCTCGAAGCCGCCGACCACGAGCCGCTTCAGGAAGAGCTCCGGCGCGATGCGCATGAAGAGCTCGAGGTCGAGCGCGTTGTGGTGGGTCTTGAACGGCTTCGCGGCCGCGCCGCCGACGAGCGTGTGCATCGTCGGGGTCTCGACCTCGAGGAAGCCGCGCGCGTCGAGGAACTCGCGCAGCGCGGCGACGATCGCGCTGCGGGCGCGGAAGACCCCCGCGACGTGCGGGTTGGCGACGAGGTCGACGTACCGCATGCGGTAGCGCGACTCGACGTCCTTGAAGCTCGTCTTGGTCGGCAGCGGACGGTAGGCCTTCGTGAGCAGCCGGAGGCGCCCTGCGCGGATCGAGAGCTCCCCCTTCTGCGTGGCCATCGCGACGCCGTGGGCCTCGACGAAGTCGCCGAGATCGATCTCCTCCAGCCGCTCGAAATCGGCGAGGCTCCCCTGCTCGCAGATGAGCTGGAGCTCGCCGGTCCGGTCGCGCAGCCGCACGAACGTGACGCCGCCGAACGAGCGCACGAAGAGGACCCGGCCCGCGACGCGGAACGGGAGCGGCTCGACGCGCGCCGGGTCGTAGCGATCCGCGGCGGGCCGGTCCGGCGCCGCGCCCTCCGGCCTGGGCTCGGCCGCGGCCCGCGCCCCGTCGAAGCGGGCGCGGACGGCCGCGAGCTCGACGAGCGGCTC
>JAICEP010000488.1 GCA_025924095.1 Sorangium sp. | reverse complement strand
TCGCCGCCTGCGCGCTCGATGCCGACGCGCAGCACAACCTCGCCGGCGTCCAGGTCGACGCCGAGCAGCGCGGCGTCGCCCGTGGCGAGCAGGAAGCGGAGCGCGCGCGGGGCGATCCGGAGCGGCGGCGACAGGCGCAGCGCGTCGCTCTCCTCCTCCACCCACGCGATCCGGCAGGCGTTGCCGGCGTCGAGCGCGAGCACGAGGTGCGACGCCGAGGAGGCGTGCAGCGCGGCGCGCCCGGGCAGCGGGATCCGCCGGGGCGGCGCGCCCGCCTCGCCGCGGCGCACGATCGCGCGCCCGCCCGCCTCGAGGTGATCGCGCCCCCCGGCGCGCGCCGAGGGCGGCGCGCCGAGCCCGAGGTGCGCGAGCGCTTCGAACGCCTCACGCTCCTCGGGCGTGGGGCCGAGCGGCTCGCCCAGCGCCGGCGCCGCGGCCGGCGCGGACCAGGCCGCGGTGATCGCGCGCGCCGCGGCCGCCTGCTCGGGGGTCGCGGCGGGGTGCACGGCCACGACGTTCCCCCGCGCGTCGAGCTCCTGCACGCCGCCGCCCTTGCCCACGAGCAACCGGCTGCCCCGGACCGCAAGGACCGCGTCGCCAAGGAGCTTGCCGAGGACGGTGCGCGCGCCGCCTTCGAGGCGCACGATGTCCTGGAAATCCACCGCGACCACCGCGTCGCCGGCGGCCACCGGGCGGCGCAGGTGCAGCGTGCTCGAGGCGCCGACCAGCGCGGTGTGCTCCGGCGGAACGAACGGCGCCGGGAAGAGCCGCTCGCGGAGCAGATCCGCGTCCGCGCCGGACGCGAGCCGGCGCACCGCGTCGATGATCGCCTCACGGAGCCTCGCACCGAGCGGATCGAGCTGCGCGCGGGCGCCCGGGGAGAGCGGCCCGGCGTCCAGGAGATGGCGCCCGGCGCCCGCGAGCACCTGGTCGTTCGGCTGGGACTGGAGCGCGCGCTGGAGATCCTCGCCGAGGAAGCGGCCGAGCAGGAGCCGCGGGAGGAGCTCGTGATCGGGCCGGCGCGCGAACGGCCCCGACCCCGCGCCGTACCATTCCAGGAGCCCTCGGGCCTTGCGCATGTTCGCGCCGGCCTGCTCGATCCACGCTGCCGCCTCCAGGATGTGCCAGGGGTCGAGGAGGCGATCGGCCGAGGCGCACCAGGGGCCCTTGAGGTTCGGCGGGATCGCCTTGCGCCATTCGCGCCGCGCGCGCTCGCCTTCCTCGCTGCTCCAGCGCGTCACGTCCTCGAGCGGCCCCGGCACGCCGTGCGCGGCGAGCTGCTCGAGCAGCGCGCGCGGAACGCTCAGCTCGGCCCAGCCGCGCCACTGCTTCCAGTCGAGGCCCCGCCAGTAGATCGAACGATTCTCCGGGTAGAGGTCCACCCGGCCCACCGGCCCGCCCTCCGTCGCGAGCACGATCCCGAGCTGGGGCAGCCCGTGCGGCGCGCGGCAGCGCTCGTCGAAGCAAGGCTTGTCCTCGCAGATCTCGAGCGCCGGTCCGAGGGCATCGAGCGCCGCCCGGTCGAGCTCGGCGAGGACGCGATCGTCCCCGTCGACCACCTGGCCCCGGGACGCCGCCGCGAGCGCGCGCTGGAGGTCCTCGTTCCGGGGCGGGTGGCCGTAAGGATAGGGATTGATGAAACGCACGAGCTCGCCTCGCTCCTCGCTCCGGGCTGATCAGCGCCGGCGCCGGCCGCGGCCCCCTTGCGGGCTGGGGCGCGTCTCGACCCAGGTGCCTTGATGCACGTACGGCGTCGTTCCGCCCGTCCAGTTCGGCGCCATCATGCCGGGGCCCCACTGGTGGCCGCCTGGCCCCACGGACGTGGTGCCGGCATAGGTCGCGGCCGGGTTGGCCGAGCGCGCGCCGCTCGCGATCGCCCGGGTCTCGTTCGCGACGGCCTGGGCCACGCTCGGCCCGTTGCCGGCCGCGGGGGTCGTGCTGTTGCACGCGGACAGCTCGACGCGCCGCTTTCGCCCTCGCTTCTGGCCGCGGAATCCCGCCGACGTGAGCTGTTGCCCGAGCTGGCGGCCGTCGATGTATCCATTGCCCCACTCCACCAGGTTGGGCGCGCCGTGCGTCGATACGATGACGTGATCCTCTCGCGCCAGGCTGCCCGGCGTGAGCTGATCGTATCGAAGCACGCGCGCGCCCGGGTGCTGTGTCTGAAGAAGGGCGACATGCTGCTGGATGGTCGCGTCGCCCGGCGCGCCCACGACGATCGTCGTGAGCCCGGAAGGATCGATGAAGATCGTGACGTTCGGAACGAACCCGATCTCCTGCAGCGACCCCAGCAGGCCGATCGGGTCGGGGGTCAGGAAGACGTGCGTCGCCGGGTCGTAAAAGCGGTGGCGGTTGTAGTGCAGACCGGTCACCGCGTCGGCGCGCTGCCCGGCGAAGCGGAGCGCGCCCGGGTCGCCCGTCGCGCGCGCGACGCGGCCGAAGGCGCCGAGATCGATCTCCGACGCGCGCCCGTCGCGGTGCAGGTAGAGCCAGGGCGTGGAGGCCGCGTCGGTCACGACCATCCGCCAGTCCTTGCCGTCGCGCGCCTCGAGGAGCGGCGTGAAGCCGTCGTCGTCGAAGACGCGCTGGATCGACGGCCCCGTCGTCGGGCGCTCCTCGACGAGGCTCTCGCCGTCCCAGCCGAACCAGGTGCTCTCGCCGTTGCCGTGCGCCTGCGCGACGCAGCGGCCGAGAGGGTCGTACAGGTAACGGACGGCGAGGCCATCGCCGCGGACCGCTGCGACGAGGCGGTCGCGCTCGTCGTACGTGTAGCGCCAGGTCTGCAGCGGCCCCTGGCCGACGCGGGCCGCGAGGCGGCCGCGGGCGTCCCACTGGATCTCGGCGCCGCCCGCGCGCAGGGGGCGGCCGTCCCCGCCGATCGACCCCGCGGGGCCGCGCGACGGGATCGGCGTCCCCTGGGGCGCGTACGTGAACTGCTCGTCGGCGCCGAGGCCTTGGAGGCGGAGCGGCCTGCCCTCGACGTCGAGGTCGTACTGGCGCGCGCCGCGCTCGCTGTCCGTGACCGCCGCGACCGGGCCCACCCGGCTCCACGTCCACGCGCGCGCCCGGACCGGCTCTCCCCGCTCATCCAGGATGGCGACGCTCTCCGGCAGGCCCTGGACGTCGCGCGACCAGACGAGCGCGCGCGTCCCGTCGAGCCGCCTTCTCCGCGACTCGCCGCGCGCGTCCCGCGTGAAGGCGAGCCCGTCCGCCTCGGTGGCGGCGACCTCGAGCGACGCCGGCGCGCCGTCTTCCTCGCGCCGGCGCACCTCGACGGACCACCCCGACGCATAGCGACGGTCCAGCACGCGGCCCGCGTCGTCGAAGCGGCGGGAGACGGCGAACGCGAACCCGGCTGCCTCCTGGACCTCCCGGACGGCCCGGCCGTCCTCGTCGCGCTCGAACGTGATCATCACCTCCGCGTTCCGCGCGCGCGTGAGGTGGCCGAGCGCGTCGTACTGGAGCTCTTCCACGAGCCCGCCCGAGGTCTCGAGCCGCGTGATGCGCCCGGCCCCGTCGCGCTCGTAGCGCACCCACGCATCGTCGGCATGGGTCGTCCGGGCGAGGTGGTTCGAGCCGTCGTACTCGTAGGTCGTGGTGGCGCCGCCGAACGAGGTCTCGCGGGAGAGGTTGCCGCTGCCGTCGTACTCGCGCGCATGGCGCTCGCCCGCGGCGTTCTCGATCCAGCGGAGTCGAAGCAGAGCATCGTAGCCGAGCCGGAATCGCCTGCCGTCCGGGCGCACCACCTCCACGAGCGCGCCGGCGACATAGCGGTACCTGGTGATCCCGCTCGCGTCGGAGCGCGCGGTGACGCGGCGGCTGGCATCGATCTCCAGCTCCAGGACGTTGCCGTTCGGCTCCTCCAGGCGCACCAGCGCGAAGCGCGAGTCGTACGCGAATCGATAGACTCCGCCCTTCGGGGTGCGCGCCTCGACGGGGCACCCGAACAGATCGAAGACGTACTCGTAGACGTCGCCGGCCGGCGTCTCGACCCGCAGCGGGTTGCCGTGCGCGTCGTAGTCGTACGTGAGCTCGGCGCCGTCCGGCCCGGTGGACGCCCGCACGAGGCCGTGCGCGTCCCACTCGAGGGCGTGCTCGCGACCGCGCCAGTCGACGCTCCCGGTCGGGATGCCCTTCCGGTACGTGGTGCGGGTCTTCTTCCCGTCGGGCCGCGTGCGGACGATGGCCTGCGCCTCCTCGTCGACCGCGTCTCGCCAGGTCGCGCCGTCGGGCTCGGTGACGCTCGCGAGGTGCCCCGCGGCGTTGTACGACCACCGCGTGGTCCGCCCGCCGCCGTCACGCATCGAGAGCAGCCTGCCGACCGTATCGTACGTGTAAGTGCGCGCGTGGCCGCGCGGATCGACATAGGAGGTCACGAGGCCGAGCGCGTTGCCCGTGTACGTGTGGGTCGCGCCCTCGCCGTCGATGACCACGGTCCTGCCCCGGGCGGGGTCGTACGAGAGCCGGGCGTGGTGGATGCCCCGGGCGCCCGGGGGGCGGGGCGCGCCGAGCTCCGCGAGCACGTCGCGGCCGGCGATCTCGCCCCACGTCTCGACGCATCGTTTGACGCCGTCGATCGCCTCGTACCTGAAGTGGAAGGCGAGCCCGTCGGGCAAGATCTCCCGGATCAGGTAGTGTTCCTCGTCGTATTCGTACCGGATCTCGGCGCCGCCCCCGTCGATGACCCGCACGAGATCTCCCGCGCCGTCGAGCTCGTAGGTCACGGCGCGGCGGGTGTGCGGGGTGCCCTGCTCGTCGGTCGCGGTCACCTCCCACCAGGCGAAGAGCCCCTGGCGCTCGAGCCGGGCGCGCCGACCGACGGCATCGACGATGCCCGTGAGCTCGCCGCCTCGCCATTCCATGGTGGCCTTGTTGCCGAACGCGTCGCGGACCTCGACGAGCGCGAAGCGCTCCTCCGGGGCGGTGCGGCGCAGCACCCGCACGAGCCCGTCGTCCTCCTCCACGAGGAGATCCTCTCCGATGGGGGCGACGCGGACCCCGAACGGCAGGAGCAGGACTTGATCCTGCGCGGGCCAGGAGAGCACCTGGGTGCGACCGCCCGGCGAGGTCAGCTCGAGCTCATCGCCGCGGCGCCGGGCGCTCCAGGCGAGATCGTGCGACCACCCCCACCCCATCCCGCAGCGGTGCTGCACCGCCGCGGTCGAGTAGCTTCGCTCCAGGGTCAGCACCAGGGGCCCCGGCAGCTCGAGATCCGCGACCGGGTTCGTGTACATGGCCCCCGTCACGACGTCGACCGGGTGCCCCGCGGCCGCCTGGCCGTCCGCCGATGGCGGCGCGGGTGGGCTCGGCGGTCCCGCGCCCTGGCCGCTGCCCCCGCCGCCCCCGCCGGCGTTGCTCCCGCCCTGCGGCCCGCCGCCGCCCGGACCGCCGGCACCGCCGCCCGCACCGCCGCCGCCCCCGCCGCCGCCCCCGGCGTTGCTCGCGCTCGCCCCGGCGCCGACGGTGATGCTCTTGTTCATCTGGCCCATGCTGCCCGTGATGCCGGCCATGCCGAGCTCGATGAGGACGTTGGGCGCGCCCAGCCAGGGAAAGCACGGTCCCCCCGTGTTGAGGCTGACGACCTCTCTGAGCGTGCCTGGCTCGTTGCCGTGACAGGCCTTCATGCAGCCGCCGACCGTGAGGATCTTCGCCCCTTCGATCTTGGTCCGCATGCACGGATCGATGATCCCCTCGGCCACGGTGCCCATCGTCGGGTACGGGATCGGCAGCGGGCTCGGCGCCGCGGGCGTCAGGCACACGCTGACGGCCATGCCGGTCATCTGATGACCCGACTTCTCCGTGATCGTGTCCATGTGAAGCGCGGTGACCTTGGCCATGGCGCTCTCGAGCGTCGCATGAGGGGTGCACCGGCCACAACTCGGATGTCGGCGCGACGCGCGCGCGGTCCCGATGCGAGGCGGGCACGCCCGCGGTATGTCTCGATCCGGCGGTCAGGCGCTCCGGCGGGGCATCGTGTCGCGGGCGACGATGCGCGCGGGCCACGTGCCCAAAGGCCGCCGCGCCGCGCGGTGCCCGGGCCACACCCCACCGAGGAGACCGCTCACGGACACGATTCCGGTCGGACCACCGCGTAGACGAAATCGTGGAATCCTGCCACCGCGAACCCCCCGCCGGGAAGCGTCACGACTCCATTCAACTCGCACGCCGTGCCGACTTCACCTTCGTCCTCCCAGAGCATCTCC
>JAICEP010000487.1 GCA_025924095.1 Sorangium sp. | reverse complement strand
TCGGCCGCGACGCGGCGGCCGCCGGCGCTGCGCCGCAGAACGATGGGCGCAGCAGCGCGGATCCGGGCGCCGTCAAGCCTCTCTCGGCAACGCCGCCCGCGCCGTCGAGCTCCAGCCGGGGCACGAAGCGGCCCGCGCCCGCGGCGGGACGCACCGTGCCGCCGCCGCCCGTGCCGGTCCGGTTCCCCGCGGTTCCTGCGAGGAGGCCTTCGGGCGCGCAGACGCCCGAAGCGCAGGCTCGGACGGCGGCAGGCGCGAGGGCCCTCGTGCGCCTCGGCTCGCTCCCCGCGCCGCCGCCGCGCCCTCCCGCGGAGGCTCCCCACGCGACGCCGGTGGCACCGCCGCCGCTGCCCTTGCAGCCGGCGGTAGCGCTCCCGTTGCCCCCGGCTCCCCCGATCGCCGCGGCCGACGCAGCGCCCATCTCGAGCGCCGCCGCCACCGCGGCGCTCGAGGCCAGTGGACCTCGCCTTGCAGGCCTTGCGAGCCCTGCGACGTCCGGCGACGGTCTCCTGCCCCGCAGCGCCGAGAGCACGTCGGTCGACGACGTCCGGGATCCCGCGGCGAGCCGCGCCGACAGCGAGGCCCCCGAGCCCTCCACCACGACAGTACCGCACCGCGAGGCCAAGGAGCACTCCGCTGCGCCCGTGCCCAGCGAGACGAAGCGCTCCCCCCTGCCCGACGATGCGTCGGTGGGGCGCCGCGAGTACGCGACGATCCCTTCGGCCGGCGTCGGCGCAGGCTCGCCGCAGGGGAGCCCGGCCGCGCGCTCATGGCCAGGCTTGCTGCCCGGGCTACAGAGCTCGCAGCGCGGTCCAGCAGCCGCCGACGCGCCGCTCTCGCCGGGCCAGCGCTCCGATCGCAGCTCCGTCCCGGGATCGAGCGGCGGCCCGCCCGCGCTCGATCCGCGCGCGCTCGCGGCGCAACGCGCTCAGCCGCCCCTCGCGGGCTCGTCGAGCACGCTGGCGCGGGGCGATGGCAAGCGCTTCTCCACGGCGGTGTCCGTGCCGGTCTCGTCGCTCATCGGCATCTGCGGGGCCGCGGTGCTCATGAGCGTCGCCGCCTTCTTCGCGGGGCGCCACTCCGTCGCAGCCCCACGGCGGCCGCCGGTCGCGACGGCGCGCCCCGCGCTCGGCGCCGCGCAGGACGTCGCGCGCTCGGCGATCCCCGTCCCGCTGAAGCCCTGCTGGGTGGCACGCCAGCCGCAGCAGTGGGCGCCGCTCGTTGCGAAGAGCATCCCCTTCGAGGTCACGGCGACGAAGGGCGGCAAGCTCCTGGTGGGCTACGCCAAGAGCGCCATGGAGGCCGTCGGCCTCGAGGTCGATCCCGCGACCGGCGAGCGGAGCGAGCGGTTCTCGAACCGAGAGGCCGCCGACATCGTGAGCATCTCGCCGGTCGAGGACGCCTTCACCGTCCTCACGTCAGCGCAGCAGGCCATCCGCTCCCCGGTCAACGTCCCGGGGCCACGGCCATTCGTCGTCGGTCTGGCGGACGGCGCCGTGGTGGCGGCCGACGACCCCGGCGCCACGCCTTCCCGGCTCTGGCCGGTGCAAGGCGACGAGCCGCTCGAGTCGCCGCGCGCCCTCGCGGCCGGGGCCCGCGGTTACGCCGTCGCGTTCCGCCGCGAGAAGGCCGTGTGGACAGGCTGGCTCGACGCCGAGCGCAGGCCCGCCGGCGAGCTCACCCGCGTGACGGGCTCCGGAGGCGCGATCGGCAAGCCGTCGCTCGGATGGAACGAGCGCGCGCTCGCCGTCGTCTTCGCCGATCGGCCGATGGACGGGCGATGGGAGATCCGCGCCGGGCAAGCCACGTCGGGCGATATCCCCGCGTCGACCCAGGTGATCCCGCTCCCTTCCGGCGGCCCCGGCGGCGACGCGTTCGCGCCGGACATCGCGGGGCTCAGCGATGGCCGCTGGCTCCTCGTGTGGACCGAAGGCCCTCCAGGGAGCCGCGCCATGCGCGCGCAGACCTTGGCTCCCAACTTCTCCCCGATTGGAGATCCGATCGCGCTCTCGCCCCCCGCCGGGAACTTCGGCCAGGGCGTGCTCGGCGTCTCGCCGCGATCGGGCTACGTGGGCGTGGTGTTCCTCTCGAAGCCCGCCGCGAGCTACGAGCTCTGGGGGGTCATCCTCCAATGTGGATGACGAGGGCCTCGGACGGCGTGAGCCGGCTCCGGGCGGCGGCGCTGGCGCTGCTGCTCGTCGCGGCGCACGCGCCAATGATCACCGCGTGCGCCGCGCAGACGTCGCAGATCGAGCAGGGTCGGGCCCTGCGCACGGGCAAGCAGCCCTACGACGAGTTCTTCGAGGCCGCGCGCGCGCTCCGCGAGGAGACGCTGAAGGCCGAGGAGCTCGCGGACGCGGCGCAGGCCGAGCTCGCGCGCGCGCTGGAGGTCGATCGCAGGTCGACCGGCGATGCGATGCTCGACGCGGCGCGCGCGCGCGCGGCGAAGCTCCGCGCGTCGGGCGTGCGGCTCCACGTCGAGCTCGTGCCAGAAGCGCGGCTCGTGAACGCCCGGGGCGGGCGCTCGCCCGACGCGGACGACAGGGACGTCATCGAGGCGTTCGAGGCGTCCTTGAAGAGCTCCCTCGCGGCGGCGAAGCAGCTCGGTGAGCTGTCGAGGCGCGCCGCGGAGCTCGAGAAGAAGCGGGCGTCGCTGGCAGCCGAGTCGGCCGAGGCCATGGCGGGCGATCCGCAGCGCCGCGATGTGAAACGCGAGCTCGCTGCGGCCGAGCGCGTGCTCGCCGAGGCGGGCGCGTCCGCCGAGCGGCACGCCGGCAGGGCGTCGAAGCTCGCGCTCGATCTGGTGCTCGCGGTCGATGCGGGCGGCGCGAGCGGCGCTCCGGCGCGGCGGGGCGCGGCGAGGCGACCCCTGTCGAGGCAGCCTGCCGGCAGCGTCAAGGCGCCGCCGCAGCGCGGGAGCGGCGCAGGGGCCGCGCCGAAGCCGCCGCCGCCGCCGCACGGCGAGGACGATTTCGATCCCTGACGCCGCCGGCGCGGCGGCTCGCCTTGCCCGACGCCGGCACCGCCGGACGGGAGCGGCGCTGCTTCCCCACTTGTCCGACGAGCGTCGGGACGCCTATCCTCTGCGAGCGATCCAGGAGCGCGGCCCGCCTGAACGCCGCGCGCCGGGCCGCGCATCTGCCGTTCGACGACCCCGCGCTCCGGCCCTCCTCGCTGATGATCCGATCCCTGCCGTTCGCCTCCATCGCTCTGGGATCGGCGCTCCTGGCGATCGCGCTCGCGCCCCGGACTGCGGCGGCTCAGGCGCCGCCGCAGTCGGAGGGCGTGCCCCTCGGCGGGTTCACGTTCCGCCCGTCGGTAGAGCTCCGGCTCCGCGGCGAGTTCCGCCGGTACCCCGTGGACACGGGCGGCGACGTCTACAGCTCGAACGCGGTGCTCGCCGAGGGCTTCGGGGGCGCGCTGCCGCCGCTCCTCGACAGCGGCAACGTCGTCAAGACCCAGTGGTTCTTCGCCCAGCGCGCGCGCCTCGGTCTGGCCGTCGATCACGGGCCCGTCACGGGCGTCCTCACGCTGCAGGACGCGCGGCTCTGGGGGAGCGACGACGCGATCTTCGTCGGGGCGGGCGAGCCGTCCCTCCCGGAGACGGCGCCCTACGAGGCTTACGTCGACCTGCACACGCGCTCGGGACGCCGCGCCTTCGTCCGGCTGGGCCGGCAACGGATCGCGTGGGGTGACGGTCGCCTGATCGGGGCGGACGACGAGACGCTCACCGCGCGCTCGCTCGATGGCGTGCGCGCAGGGGTGCAGCTCGGCAACGTCGACCTCGAGGCGATGGCCGTGCTCCTCGCGGCGCCTGGCGGCGCTCCGCCCGAGGTGGCCGGGACGCGCAAGCCCATCTCCGCCGGGACGGGGACGCAGCTCTATGGCCTGAACGCGATCTGGCGCGTCGCTCCCCTGCTCCACCTCGAGGCCACGGCGCTCGCGCGTATCGCCCGCGAGCCGCGGCCGAGCTGGCTCACGCCCGGAGATACCGTGGTCCTCGACGCGCGCGTCTCCGGCGAACGTCGGGGCTTCCGCTATGCGCTCGAGGGGGCCTACCAGCTCGGCCGCGTCGCCACCTTCGGGGCCGATCGCCCGCTCGGCGCGTTCGCGACCGCCGCGCGGGCAGCGCTCGAGACCTCCCTCCCCGCCCGCCTCACCTTCAGCGCCCGCGGCGCCTACGCGACGGGCGACGACGGCGCGCTCGAGGAGGGCGAGACGCAGCGCCGCTTCGATCCGATCCTGCCCGACGCGCAGGACAACCACGGCCCCATGGGGCTCTACGCGTGGTCCAACGTGATCGAGGCGGGCGGAGGCGTCCGCGCCTCTCCCCTCGACGCGATGACCGTCGCCGCCGGGTATACGTTCGTCGGCCTCGCCTCGCCCGGAGGCAGGTGGGTGACCGCGCGCCTCCTTCCAGTCGGCGCCGCCGCTGACAACGAGAGCCGGACGCTGGGCCACGAGATCGACGTCTCGCTCGCCTTCCAGCCGTGGGAGTCGCTGCGCTTCGCGCTCGGCTACGGCCTGTTCATCTTCGGCGACGGCGCCCAGGCGATCGTCGGGAAGGCGAACCGCGCGCACGACGACGGCCGCCCGGCAGACCTGCAGCAGTGGGCGTTCTTGCAGACAACCCTGAGCGCCCCCTGAGGCGAGCCAGGGCTACGCTTGGCCGCGCGCACCGCCGTGCTGAGCGCCCCCTGAGACGAGCCAGGGCTACGCTGGGTCGCGCGCGTCAGTGCGCCGCGTGCGCCGCCGTTCGGAGGTGAGGGGGATTCGAGGCGTCTCGGGTGCCGCGCCGTGCCGTGGCACCGCGGCGGTGCGGGGGCTCGCCCTGTTGGCCGGGCGCGGCCCCCGCGCGCTTCGCGATCAGGTGCTCGGGGCAGGCTTCGGGGTGCCGAAGATGCTGGCCGCGCGGCGCTTCTCCTTGGCTGCGCGATCGCGATCGCTGTAGCTCGGGATCACGACGCGCTGGCGCTGCGGCAGCTCGCGGCCGGAGACGATGGCGGCGACCTCCTCGGCGTCCAGCGTCTCGCGCTCGAGGAGCGCCGTCGCGAGCCGCTCGAGGATCTCGCGGTTGTCGGTGAGGAGCTGCCGCGCCTCGGCGTGGGCGTCGAGGATGAACCGCCGCACCTCGTCGTCGATCTGGTTGGCGATCGTCTCCGAGTAGTCGCGGCGCCGGCTCGTGAAATCGCGCCCGAGGAACACGCTCTCCTCGTCCGAGCCGTACGAGATCGGCCCGACGACGTCGCTCATGCCGAACTCGGTCACCATGCGCCGCGCGAGGTTCGACGCCTGCTTGATGTCGTTGCCCGCGCCGGTCGTGAACTGGCCGAAGATGATCTCCTCCGCGACGCGGCCGCCCATCAGCACCGAGAGCCGCGCCTTGGCGAAGTCCCGCGACATGCTGAGCCGGTCCTCCTTCGGCAGCTGCTGCGTGAGGCCGAGCGCCGGGCCGCGCGGGATGATCGTCACCTTGTGGACCGGATCCGAGAACTTCTCCAGGAGCGTCGCGACCAGCGCGTGCCCGGCCTCGTGGTAGGCCGTGGTCCGCTTCTCCTCGTCGCTGATGACCATGCTGCGGCGCTCGGCGCCCATCATCACCTTGTCCTTGGCCATCTCGAAGTCGACCATCGAGACGACGTCCTTGTCCTGACGCGCCGCAAGGAGGGCCGCCTCGTTGACCAGGTTCTCGATGTCGGCGCCCACGAAGCCGGGCGTCCCGCGCGCCAGGATCTCCATGTCGACGTCCGGACCGAGCGGGACCTTCTTCGTGTGGACCCGGAGGATGCCCTCGCGGCCACGCACGTCGGGGCGGTTCACGACGATGCGCCGATCGAAGCGGCCAGGCCGCAGGATCGCAGGGTCGAGGACGTCGGGGCGGTTCGTCGCGGCGACGATGATCACGCCCTCGTTCGACTCGAAGCCGTCCATCTCGACGAGCAGCTGGTTCAGCGTCTGCTCGCGCTCGTCGTGACCGCCGCCGAGGCCCGCGCCGCGGTGGCGGCCGACCGCATCGATCTCATCGATGAAGATGATGCACGGCGCGTGCTTCTTGCCCTGCTCGAACAGGTCGCGCACCCGGCTCGCGCCGACGCCGACGAACATCTCGACGAAATCCGAGCCGGAGATCGAGAAGAACGGCACCCCCGCCTCCCCGGCGATCGCGCGCGCGAGGAGCGTCTTGCCCGTCCCGGGGGGGCCCATCATCAGGACGCC
>JAICEP010000486.1 GCA_025924095.1 Sorangium sp. | reverse complement strand
TGGATGGAGTGGTCACGTTCGGCGAGATCTTCAAGGTGCAGCCGTTCGGCAACAGCCTTGTCGTGATGACCCTCACGGGTGCGCAGATCGACCAGCTGCTGGAGCAGCAGTTTCGGGTGGACTCGACGGGCGCGCCGCGGAGCTTGATTCTGCAGGTGTCGGACGGCTTCACCTACGCCTACAGCCAGAGCGCGCCCGTCGGCTCGAAGGTCGACATCACCTCGATCCGGATCAACGGCGTCCCGATCGAGGTCGCGCGGACCTACCGGGTGACCGTGAACAGCTTCCTGGCCACGGGCGGCGACGGCTTCACCGTGCTCAACGACGGCGTCGATCGCCTCGGCGGAGCGCTCGATCTCGACGCCCTGCGGGACCATTTCGCGGCGAGCCCGCCCGTCTCGCCGCCCGCGCTCGACCGGATCACGGTCGTGCCCTGAGCGGCCGAGGAGGCCACGCCATCCGCTGCTCGGCCGCGGCCCCGGGCGAGCGGTGGATGGCAGGCGACGACGCGAACGACGCGTCCGCCGCGCCACCGTGGCCCACGACCTTTTTCGGCCACCAGTCCATGCTGAGGTGGATGTGGTGATGGTGATACGGCCACCCCTCGCCGTACGCCATCCGGTCCGAGAAGCTCGCGAGCTCGTCGTCGGTGATCTTCCTCCGATCGCGCGCCGGAAGAGCGTTCAGCTTCCGGGCGGTCTTCGAGAGGAACGGCGCGATGATCTTGTCCACGCCGATGACGCGCGTGCGCGCCGAGCGGAACAGCCTCGCCATGAAGAACGCCTCGCGCTCGAGATCGACGAAGTGCTTCCGGTTCGCCGCCGAGGAGCAGTATCCGTCCTCGTGCTTCGACCCGTCCCCGCAGATGATCTCCCCGTCGTTCGAGCCGTCCGTCTGGAAATAGGCGATGTCGATGTTGCCGCCCTGATCGTGCGTCGACTCGGGGTGGCGCGGGTCGTCGACGTCGTAACCAGGCGTGACGCCGTTCAGCTGGCAGACGTCGATCAGCGAGAGCGGCGTCGTGCCAGGGAAGGCCCAGAGCGTCTCCGCCAGCGCGTCGCGGACGAGCATGATGAGCTCGCGCCGAGCAAAGCGGTAGTTGCTGAAGGTCTCCCAGACGTAACCGCCGCCGACCACCGAGTCGTCAGGATCGGGGAACGGGAACGGCAGGAGCCCGCTGCCGCCGTCGCCGAAGCCGGCGCACTCGTCGAACGAAAAGCCGGCGCCCACGCAGCTCGGGCCGTCGACGTAAGGAGTCGAGGTCACGTCCAGATCATAGGCGTTCTGGCCCCCCTCATGGCCGACGACCCGGACGAGGTACTCGGCGCCGCCTCGCTCGGAGTAGAACCCGTAGAACTCGGTGTTCGTCTCCTGGTCGCGGTACGAGTACGGGTACTGCTCGCCGTAACGCGAGCCGAGCAGGCGACCCTCGCCGTCATAGGCCACGAGATCGATGTCGCCGGCGGCGTGACGGAACCGGATGCCCACGCGGACGATCGTCCGCTCCGGCACCACGATCCTGAACCAGTCCTCGTCCCCCTCGCACAAGGTGAGCTCCTCCGTGACGCCCGCGGGCGCGCTCACCGCCGCTCCCGCGTCGTCGTTGGGCTCGAGCACGTCGCCCTCGGACGCGCAGACGAAGGCGTCCTTGCGGCACGCGCCGTCGTCGCAATAGCTGCCTTCCGGGCACCAGCCGGAGGGGAGGTCCGGCGAGCACGCGACCTCGTCCGATACGCAGAGCTCCCCGAGGCAGGTCGTGCCCTTCGGGCAGGTCGCGGCGGCGTCGCAGCCGGCGAAGCACGCGGCCCCGCTCTCCTGGTCCACGACGTGGCACACGTAGCCAGGCCGGCAGTCCAGGTCGCTGCCACAGGTGTTCATGCACACGGGCGCGCCGCCCTCCGCCGCAGGGAAGCAGCCCGCCTCCGGGCCGCACGCGTCGTCGCTCGCGCAATCGAACGCGAGGCAGTACCCCTCGACCCAGCCGTTCGGCGCCGCGGGGTCCGCGTCGCGATGGCAGGTCGCGCCGGGCAGCGAGCACGCCTCGTCGGCGTCGCAGGCCGCGCCCACGCGCCCGGGGCCGACCGTGTCCTCGGCGCACGCCGCGCCGCAGGCCGCGTTGCACCCGTCGCCGCGCCGAGGCGAGCAAAGGCCATGGCGGTTCTCCACGCCCTCGCAGGTCGCGGGATCGTGGACGGGATAACACACCCCCGTGTCGGTCAGGATGTCGGTGTTGAAGCAGCGGGAGCCGGGCGCGCAGCCCTCCTCGCTGTTCGGCGCCGCACACAGCCCGGCCGCGCGCTGCATGCAGATGCCCAGCATGCAGACGGCCGCCTCGCCGTCGCAGTCCGCATCACAGCTGCAGCTCGCGCCGATGGGCATCCGCTTCGGGCCCGCCCCACCGAGCAGGTCGCCGTCGCCGCCGCCCGGCGAGACCGGCATCCATGGGCCCATATCACACGCTTCCAGAGAACCCATGAGCGCCGGCACCACCACGAAAAGCCATCGCCAACGTAGATTCATGTCACCTTGCCTGTCGATCAACGCGAGCAACGCGAGACCGCTCGCTGCGAGCGTTCTAGTCCCAGGCGAGGCGCAACTGGCTATCGAAAAGACAAGAGGAGTCACGCAGGCCACGCGGCGCGAGGATATTTCCCGCTTCCCAGCGGCGTTGTTCCGCTCGCCGGTGGGGGCGCCCAGCAGCGCAGCGCGCGGCCGCTACTCGTACTTCCGGCTGACGCGGAACGAGCCGAGCGAGCGCACGCCCGTCGCGTGCTGCTCGAGCAGCGCGAGGGCGTCCTTGAACTCAGGCTCCTCCGTGCTGCCCTCGCACTCGACGAGGAAGAGGTATTCCTCGGGGCTGTCCGGCAGCGCGCGCGAGACGATGCGCGTGAGGTTGATATGGTGTCTCCCGAGCGCGGACAGCGCCGCCACCAGGGCGCCCGGGCGGTGGTCCAGCCCGAAGAGGAGCAGCGTCCGCCCGCCCGAGGGCGGGGGCTCGGCGGTCTTGCCGACGACGAAGAAGCGCGTGATGTTCTCGCCCTTCGCGCCGAGCTTCGGCACGAGGATCTCGAGGTTGTAGATCGCCGCCGCGCCCTTGTTGCCGATCGCCCAGGCCTCGCCGTCCTGCGCCGCGCGCTCGACCGCCTCGGCGGTGCTCTCCGCCGCGAGGATCTGCGCGCCGGGGTAGTTCTCGCGCAGCCAGTCGCCGCAGTGCTTGAGCGGGACGAAGTGCGAATAGATGCGCTTCGGCGCCACGCCCGGCCTGCCGAGGAGCGACAGCGTGACGTGCAGCGAGAGTTCCTCGCACACGACGAGCGCCGCGCCCGTGCCCTCGCGTCCTATCAGCTGATCCACGGTGTCGTAGATCGGACCGCCCACCGCGTTCTCGATCGGCACGACGCCGTAGGTCGCCGCGCCGTCGGCCACGGCGTCGAACACGTCCGAGATGGTGCGCCGGGGCTCGAGGTCCGCGCTCGCCCCGAAGCGCCGAGACGCCACCTCATGGCTGAACGTCCCAGGCCGCCCGAAGTAGGCGACCCGCTGGCGCGGCGCCGGGGCCTCCCCCGCGTGGCCCGCCGCCGCCTCGTCGCGGCGCGCCGCCCCCGGCTCCCCCGCGTCAACCGACATGGCCGGCGGGCGCCTCGCCAGAGCCCGCGCGGGCGATCGCGACACGCCCGCTGCGGGGCGCGCTGTTCCGCCGCGGGGCCGGCATTCTTCGATGGAACGTGTGCATTCGAGCGCCGCCTGTCTACCGGCGCAATGCCGTGGCGTCCAGCGAGGAAAGCGACCCATCGGCCGAGGCGGCCCGGCGCCGGAGGAGCCGCGCCGGGCCGCCGCCCGCTCTGGACCGCGCCGCGAGCGCGCGCCGCAGCCCGGCTGCACGAGCGCGGCCGGCGCAACGGAAGACCCCCGCCGCCGAAGCCGCAAGATGAACGATCGTTACATCTCCGGAACGATCGTCGTGCGACGATTTTCCGAACGTTTCAGCCCGCATCCGCGCAATACGCAGAACCAGGGCATCGCCGGCGACACCCACCTACACCCACATCAAACCACCCGAAAAGGTGAAATTCTGCCTGGGATCGCTTCGACCGCATTTTGCAAGTTTGGTTTCTTGTGATAACGATCGTTACGCAATGCCGGGCACAGGGCACGGAGGCAACGGTGGACGGCCGCCGCACGACAGGGAAGGGGCTTATTGGCGGCTCTTTGACAAGAAAACGATCGTGCTCGTGCGGCGATGGCTGCGTCTCCTGGGAGTGCCGCGCCGCGATCGCCGGGACGTCGCCCAGAACGTGATGCTCGCGGCGTACGAGAGCTTCGCGAACTACGACCCGGCGCGCGGCCCGCCCGACCGGTGGCTGAACCGGATCGCGGTCCACACCGCGTCCCACTATGCGGAGCGCGCGCGGCGCCGGCAGGAGGAGCCGTTGCCGGACGACTTCGACGCGGTGCTCGAGGAGCCGTCGGCCGAGGAGCAGATCATCTCTGAGCGCGATCGCCTGCTGGCGCTCTCGGTCCTGCGGGAGCTCGACGGCGAGCTCAGCGCGGTCCTCGTGGCCCACGACATCGAGGGTGTCCCGATGGCGGATTTCGCGAGCCAGTCCGGAATCCCCCTCTCGACGGCCTACAAGCGGCGGACGCGCGCGATCGCGGTGTTTCAGCTCCTCGTCACGCAGCGGCTCGCGTCGATGGACGGGAGTGACCCCCAGAACGGCGGCAACCCGGCGTCCGGTGCGGCCCCGGCGCTCGTCCTCCTCTCGTCCGCGCGGCCGTGACCGCTCAGGGGCTCATCGCCCGGGCCGCCGGCTCGACGACGAGGGGACGGAGCCGCGCTCGTCGGGCCGGGGCCGGGAGCGCGGCCGCGCGCGCTCCGGATCATCGTGGATGAGGGCGAGGACGGCCTGCGTCTTCGGCGAGTCCGCCGGCTCGATCAGCAGGAAGAGCAGCGCCTCCTGGAGCGCCTCGGGCGCGCGGTCGAAGCGATCGGCGACGACGGCGGAGACCGGGCTCCTCCCGTCGCCGGGCAGGAGAAGGCGAGCATCGCAGTTGAGCCCCTGTGCGATGAGCGCCAGCGCGCCGAGCCCGAGATCGCGCTCGCCGCGCTCGACCTGCCGCAGGTACGTCGCAGAGAGGTGCGCCTTCTCGGCGAACTCGGCGTAGCTGAGCCCGTGCAGCAGCCGGAGCACGCGAATGGCCCGACCGACCTCTTTGGGAAGCGCATCGCCCATGGCCGGCGCAGCCTATCAACTCCCGCCACGACCAGAAAAGGACGATCGCACCTTTCTCGCGTCTTTCGCGCATCTTTCGCGCGTCCTTCGCGCATCCTTTGCTCGGCCGCGCGCGTGTCGACGCCCGTTACTTACTATAACTGATTCAGCTCCTCCACGAGCGCCCGGGAGTGCGAGTTCTCGCTCTTTTCGAACACCATGTTGGCGACGGCGGACGCGCGGCTCACGTGAGGTCGCCGCCCGGCGACGGCGCCGGGTTGGTGCTCGGCCAGCGTCGGTTGCGACCGCGGGACACTTCTGTCATTTCTGGCGAGTCGCGTACCATGATGTGCGCTGTCTCGAGCGCACGTCTCGGCCCCTCGGGGGACGGCAAGGGCATCGATGATCCGTCTGGAGCTTTCAGGAGAGCACACCCGGCTGCACTCGACGCTGTGCGGCCAGTGCCCGCACGGGCCCGCGGGGTGCTGCGCCAGCCCGCCCGAGCTCGACTGGACGGACATCGGGCGCATCGTCTCCCTCGCCGGTCGCGGCTGGCTGCTCGAGCAGATCGCCGCCGGCAACCTGCTCCCCGTGAGCCGCGGGCTCGAGCTCCGGCGCATGCGGAAGCGGGAGGAGCGCACGGCCCCGCGGCGCTCGAAGTGCGTGTATCACGGCGCGCGCGGCTGCACCGTCCCCGCCGAGCGGCGGGCGGCGACCTGCAATTACTTCCTGTGCGAGGAGGCCTTCGCCGAGCGCCTGGACGGCCAGGCAGACCCGGCCTCGGCCGCGAGCCGCCGGGCGCACGCGCTCCTCCGGGAGGTCTACGGCCGGTGGGATCGCGAGCTCGCCGAGGCGATCGCCTCCCGGCCGGAAGGGCCGTCGTGGGACGCGGCGTTCCTGGACTGGCTGGGCGCGGAGTTCGAGCGGCTCTCGAGCGCGTCGCGGGGGCGGAGACGGGTGGGAAACGCCCCCGCGGAGCGCCCGCCGCCCCCGGCCCCCGGGGAGCCGCCACGGACGGCCC
>JAICEP010000485.1 GCA_025924095.1 Sorangium sp. | reverse complement strand
CTTCTTGAAGAGCTTGTCCCGGTCGCCCCGCAGCTTGCGCATGGCGGTGCGGTAGTGGTCGCGCACCGCCCGGTCGCCGGTGTCCACCACGACCTCCTCGCCGGTCTCCAGGTCCTCGAAGGTCGCGAGCCCCACGTCGGGCAGCTCCTCGTCGCGCGGGTCGACGAGCATCACCGGGATCACGTCGTGCTTCGCGCTCGCGAGCGAGAGCGAGCGCTCGAAGCCGGTGGCGAAGAAATCGCTGATCACGAACGCCACGCTCCGCCGCTTCGCCACCTTGACCAGGGTCTCGAGCGCGAGCTTCAGGTTCGTCCCCGTGTACTTCGGCTCGTGCCCGAGGATCTCCCGGATGACGCGCATCACGTGCTTGTCCCCCTTCTTCGGCGGCACGAGCTTCTCGATGGCCTCGGTCGCGAGCACGAGGCCCACGCGATCGTTGTTCTTGATGGCGCTGAACGAGCAGAGCGCCGCGATCTCGGCGGCGATGCGCGCCTTCGACGCCCGCCGCGTGCCGAACTGCTCGCTCTGCGAGGCGTCGACGACCAGCATGACGGTCATCTCGCGCTCCTCGACGAACACCTTCACGAACGGCTCGCTCATGCGGGCCGAGACGTTCCAGTCGATCCAGCGCACGTCGTCGCCGGGCATGTAAGCGCGGACCTCGCGGAACGAGAGGCCCTGCCCCTTGAAGACGGACGAGTACGTGCCGGAGAGCTGCTCGTTGGCGAGCCGTCGCGTCCGGATCTCGATGCGCCGGAGCTGCTTCAGGAGCTCCGGCGGCAGCGGGTTCTTCGAGCCGGAGGCCTTGATCACGGCACCTCGACCACCTCGAACACGCGCCGGACGATCTGCTCGGACGTCACCTCCTCGGCCTCCGCCTCGTAGGTCAGGACGACGCGGTGCCGGAGCACGTCGGGGCCGATCGCCTTCACGTCCTCCGGCGTCACGTAGCCCCGGTGGCGCAGGAAGGCGTGCGCGCGCGCCGCGAGCGCCAGCGCGATCGAGGCGCGCGGGCTCGCCCCGTACTCGATGAGGCTGCTCAGCTCCCGCATCCCCTTCTGCCCGGGCTCGCGGGTCGCGAAGACCACGTCGACGATGTAGTCCTTCACGCGATCATCCATGTACACGTCGCGCACGACCTTGCGCGCGGAGACCAGGTCCTCGGGCGTCGTCACCTTCGCGGCCTTGCCCTCGATCACCGCGGTCGTGCGGTCGATGATCAGCCGCTCCTCGGCGCGCGCGGGGTACCCGACCTTGACCATGAGCATGAACCGGTCGACCTGCGCCTCCGGGAGCCGGTAGGTCCCCTCCTGCTCGATCGGGTTCTGGGTCGCCATGACCACGAACGGGCTCGGCAGCGGGTAGGTCGTGTCGCCGATGGTGACCTGCCGCTCCTGCATCGCCTCGAGGAGCGCGCTCTGCACCTTCGCCGGCGCGCGGTTGATCTCGTCGGCGAGCACCAGGTTCGCGAAGATCGGGCCGAGCTTCGAGGTGAAGTCGCCCTTCTGGTGGTTGTAGATGACGGTGCCGATGAGGTCGGCGGGCAGGAGATCCGGCGTGAACTGGATCCGGGAGAACTTCGCCTCGATGGCGTCGCAGAGCGTCCGTACCGTGAGCGTCTTCGCGAGCCCCGGGACGCCCTCGAGGAGCACGTGCCCTCCGGTGAGCAGCCCGATGAGGATGCGCTCGATCATGTACGTCTGGCCGACGATGACCTTGCCAACCTCGTTGAGCAGGGTCTCGATGAAGGCGCTCTCTTTGGCGACCAGCTCGTTCAGGGCGCGTACGTCGTGCATAACGGGTGGGAGCTCATAGCAAGCCCGGCCGCCCGAGGACAACCGGCGCCGCCCGAATATTCCTCGAGGCGCGCCGGGGCTCGGCGCGCGCCGAGCTTCTAGCGCCCCGCGCGCCGCGCGGCGCTAGAAGCCGGGCTCGCGGAACCTGGCGCGTCCGGTCTCGGCGGGCGCTCGCGGGCGCGGCGGGCCCGGGCTCGTGCTCGCGGCCGGGGCGGAGGACGGCGGCGTCGCGGGCGAGGCGGAGGGCGCCGGCGCGGAAGCGCGCGGCGGCTCCGGCGCGCGCGGCTCGGCGGTCGCGACCCCTGGGTGCGGCTCCACCGTGAGGGGCGGCACCGCGGGCACCTCCACGGCCGGCGCGGCGGGGCCCTCCCCGAGGCCGATCCACAGGAGCGTCGCCGCACCGAGCAGCGCGCCCGAGGCGACGAGCGCCGCCGCGGTGGCGATCGTCCGGGCGCGGCGGCGCGGATCGAGCCGGGAGGGCGACCGCCCCCGCGACCTGTCGTCGGCGGCGCGCAGCGCGTCCTTGATCACCGCCGCGCGTCGCGAGGAGCGCGAGGCGAGCGCGTCGCGGATGTACCCCGTGACCTCCTCGTGGCGGCCGCCCAGCGTCGCGTTCACCGCCTCCAGCGCGTCCGCGAGCTCGGCCATCGTCGCGAACCGCTCGGCCGGATCCTTGGCGAGCGCGCGCATCACCGCCGCATCGAGCGCGGGCGGGTAGCCGGGGGCGAGCGAGCTCGGCGGATCGACCGGCTCGGGCCGCGCGATGCGCGCCATCGTCGCGAGGTCGTGGCTGGCGGCGAAGGGGTGCGTGCCCGTCGTCAGCTGATAGAGAACGATCCCGAGCGCGAAGATGTCGGACCGCCGGTCCAGCTGCTCGCTGTAGACCTGCTCGGGCGCCATGAAGAGGATCTTGCCCTTCATGTGCCCGGTGTTGGTCGTCGGGTTGTCCGCCTGCGCCATGGCCTTGGCCACGCCGAAATCGGCGATTTTGACCGAGCCCTCCCGCGTGATCAGGATGTTGTGCGGCGAGACGTCGCGGTGCACGAGCCCGACCAGCGCGCCGTCCTCGTCCCGGAGCTCGTGGGCCGCGTGCAGGCCGCGCGCCGTCTCGATCGCGATCCGCACCGCGACGGGCAGGGGGAGCGGCCGGCCCTGCGTGCGGGTGCTGCCGCCGAGCAGCGCCACGAGCGCGTCGCCGTCGATCCACTCCATCACGAAGTAGAGCACCCCGCTCTGCTCACCTTGATCCAGGATCGCGCACACATTCGGGTGCTTGATCCGGGCCGCGATGCGAGACTCCGTGAGGAACATGCGCTTGCAGCGCGGATCGCTGGAGAGCGCCGGCAGCATCGTCTTGACTGCCACGATCTTGTTGCCCGCCGCCCCACCGCGCTCCCGGGCCGCCCACACCGTGCCCATTCCGCCCTGCGCGATGGCGATCAGCAGCTCATAGCGGCCGAGAAATTGGCCTGGCACAAGATCGACGGGCGCTATCACAGCTCGTACCTGCGACTCCTGTGTCGTCCTGAATCCGACCATGTTGAAGCTCTCGCGGGCTGTGCAAGAGCGTTCCAGGATCGGGCACCAATCTCAAACAATTTTCCAGTTGTCTAGAATAGTGCAGCGTGAGTACGTTTAGATTGCCTCTATCGCTTCGTTGAGGAAGGAGGCGTGGGTGGAGCATCGGATCACCATCGGCGGAGTGGTATTCTTCGCCGTGGTCGGCGTCGGTCCGGCTGCGTTCGCCGAGCCTTACCCGGAGGGCGCCGACCGCGGTCCGCCGGGCGCCGTCGCGGGCGACACGGCGGCGGCCGCTGCGCCGGGCGCCGTCGCGGGCGACACGGCGGCGGCCGCTGCGCCGCGGCAGCCGAGCGCCGCGGAGCTCGCGTCCGCGCGGCACCTCTTCGCGCTCGGCCTCGCCGCCGAGGACCAGGGACGGTGGGCGGAGGCGCTCGAGACCTACGAGCGCATCCGCAAGATCGTCGTGTCACCGGCGCTCTGGTATCACCTCGGCGTCTGTCACGAGGCGCTCGGCCACGTCGTCGAGGCGCTCAACGCGTTTGAGCTCGCCATGTCCGGCGCGACCGCGCGGAAGGAGCTCGCGCTCGCCAGCGAGTCGCGGTCACGCATCGAGAAGCTCCGCACGAAGACGTCGCAGATCGTCCTGCAGCTGCCCGAGGACGCGACCGGCGTGCGCGTCGCGATCGACGGCGAGCCGATCCACCCGGCGCTCGTCGGCGCGGCCATCCTCGTGAGCCCCGGGGCGCGGCGGATCGCGGTGAGGGCCGAGAATTACGCCGAGCGGTTCGAGGCCACGGTGCAGGCCGAGACGGGCGCGGTCGTCGAGCTCCGGGCCGAGCTCGGCCGCAAGCGCCCGCTCGCGGTCTTGCGGCCGAGCGCGCCGGCTCGCCCGGCGCCGCCCCGAGCGCCCGCGCCGGGCCTGAGCATCCCGCCGGTGGCCGTCGTGGGGGCGGCGGCCGCGCTCGGCGCCGCCGCCGTGCTCACGGGCGTGATGGCCTACGACGTGCGGCACACCTTCCTGAAGAAGAACGCGAGCCCCGCTCCGGGCTCGCTGGGCGAGCGGCAGGCGCTGCGCGATCGCGGGCAGGCGCTCGCCATCACGAGCACGGTGCTCACCGGGGCGGCCCTCGTCGCGGGCGGCTTCGCCACGTACCTCTTCTGGCCTTCTGCCTCGCCGCGCGCGGCGCCTCGGGACGCCGCCGGCCGGCGGCCGTCGCCCGCGCCGCGCGCTCCCGGCCCGACGGCGCTCTCGCCGTGGGTCGGCGTGACTGGCGCGGGCGTCGCCGTGCAGGGGGTCCTGTGAGCCGCGCGCGCCGCCTCGGAAGGGGCGCCGTCGCGGCGCTCGCCCTGGCCTGCTCCGGCATGGGCGCGTGCGCCTTCCTCGCGCCGTTCCCCGACGTCGCGCTGTACCGGGTGTTCGAGGGGGGTGGGGGCAGCGGAGGCGGCAGGGGGGCGGGCGGGGACAGCCCGGAGGTGGAGGTCTGCGTCCCCCGCGTCGCGACGGCCTGCTACGCCGGGACGCAGGGCACGGAGGGCGTCGGCCTCTGCACGCCCGGCGTCGCCACGTGCAACGACGACGGGACGGACGCCGGCGCCTGCGTCGACCAGGTGCTGCCCGCGTTCGAGAGCTGCGCCACGCCCGAGGACGAGAACTGCGACGGGCGGGCGTGCACGGGCGATCCCGTGCAGAGCGTCGCGCTGGGCGGCACCGGCGCTCAGCACGGCATGGGCGTCGCCGTCGGCGCGCGCGCCGCCGTGGTGGTCGGGTCGGCGTCCGGCAGCACCGATCTCGGCGCGGGCCCGTCGGATGAGCTGGGCGCGCTCGCCGAGCCGGACGCCTTCCTCGTCTCGTTCTCCCGCGACGCCTCCAGGCGCGAGGGGCGCTTCCGGTTCAGCCGCCGCTTCGCGGACAGCGTCGCGCGGGGGGTCGCGCTCGCGCCGGGCGGCGACGTCGTGCTCGCGGGCAGCGCGTCGGGCGACGTCGATTTCGGCGGCGGCGTGCGCGAGGGCCGCGGGCGCCGCTCCGACGTCGTCGTGGCGCGGTTCGACGCCTCCGGGGCGCACCAGTACAGCCGGCGCTTCGGCGACGGCGCCACCCAGCACGCGACGGCGGTCGCCGTGGACGAGGCGGGGAACGCGTTCGTCACCGGCGAGTTCTGGGGCACGCTCGACTTCGGCGAGAGCCGCCAGGGCGAGCGCTTCCTCCTGGAGAGCCAGGGCAAGAGCGATGTGTTCCTCGCCAAGCTCGATGCCGCCGGCAACGTCCAGTGGGCCAGGCAGTTCGGCGACGCGGAGGACCAGGCCGGCACCGGCGTCGCCGTCGACGGCCATGGCGACATCGTCCTCGTCGGCCGGTTCGGCGGGAGCATCGATTTCGGGGGGGACGAGAAGGGGCTCTCCACCGTGGCCAAGAGCGACCTGTTCATCGCGAAGCTCGACCCCTCGGGCGACCCCATCTGGAGCAAGTCGGCCAACGCGACAAACGCCGCCGAGGCGCTCGGCGTCGCGGTGGACGGCGCGGGCAACGTCGTCGTGACCGGCTCGTTCCGCAGCTCGGTCACCGTCGGCGAGTCCGTGCGCACGACCGCGGGAGACAAGGACATCCTCGTCATCCGGCTGGACGAGAACGGTGTCCTGCAGTGGTGCGAGGACTTCGGCGACGACGCCGACCAGGAGGGCGCGTCGGTCGCGATCGACCTGGCCGGCAATATCGTGCTGACCGGGGCCTTCCAGGGGAGCATCGAGCTCGGGGACGTGGTGCGCTCGGCCACGGGCGCCGCCGACGCGTTCGTGGCCAAGCTCGACCCGGCCAGCAACCCGATCTGGTTACGCTCGTTCGGCGACTCGGGCGAGCAGCAAGGCGCCTCGGTCGCCGTCGATCCCCTCGGCGGCAGCTGGGTGACCGGCCGCTTCGACGGCGTCCTCGATCTCGGGAGCGGTGTGGTCACGAGCCGCG
>JAICEP010000484.1 GCA_025924095.1 Sorangium sp. | reverse complement strand
GCATAGAGGACCTCGACGGTAAGCAGCCGGAGATTCGTCGTTGCCCGACCGGATGTCACGTCACGCTTCCGTCATCCACGCCGCGGCCGTGCGCGCATGAAACGCAGCGCGCACGGACGCAGCGCGCGCACGGACGCGGCGCGGCGCGGACGGACGTGACGGCGCGCGCCGCGCTGCGCGCTCAGCGCCGCTCAGCGCCGCTCGATGCCGTGCGGCTTGCCCTCGCCGTAGCCGGACAGCGTCTGCACCCCGATGACGGCCTTGTCGTGGAGCTCGTCGAGGTTCGCGGCGCCGGCGTAGGTGCACGCCGACTGCACGCCGGTGATCATCTCGATCAGGATGGCGCCGACGCTCTCGCGGCCGTCGTGGATGTAGATGCGCGACGTCGAGATGCCCTCGCGGAAGAAGACCTTCTTGGCGCGCTCGAACGGGTCGAGATCGGCGGTGCGCTCGCTGACCGCGCGGGCGCTCGCCATGCCGTAGTTCTCCTTGTAAAGCAGCCCATCGCGGTCCTCCATCACGTCGCCCGGGCTCTCGTAGGTGCCGGCGAGGGTCGTCCCGACCATGACGCGCGAGGCGCCGGCGGCGAGGTAGAGCGCGACGTCGCGCGGGTGACGGACGCCACCGTCGGCCCAGACGCGCTTGCCGTGGCGGCTGGCCTCGCGGGCGCACACGCGCACCGAGGAGAACGTCGGCCGGCCGGCGCCGGTCTGCATGCGCGTCGTGCACATGGCGCCAGGGCCGACGTTCACCTTCACGATGTCGGCGCCCGCGTCGATGAGGTCGCGCGTGCCCTCCGCCGTGCAGACGTTGCCGGCCACGAGCGGGACGGCGCCGCCCGTCGCCCTCCGCACCGCGCGGACCGCCTCGATCATCCGCCGCTGGTGGCCGTGCGCCGTGTCGAGCACGATCGCGGAGACGCCGATCTCGAGCAGGCGCGCGGCGCCCTGGGCCGCCTGCGCGGAGATGCCGATCGCCGCGGCGACCATGAGGTCGCCGCGGTCGTCGAGCGTCGGCCGGAGCAGCTCGAGGCGCACGGCGTCGTCGCGGGTCAGCACGCCGTGGAGCCGCCCCTCCTGGTCGAGCACGGGCACCGCCTTCACGCGCGCGTCCTCCATCAGCAGGAACGCGGTCCGGTTCGGCGTGCCCGCCTGGATGGTGATGAGGCGCGACGACATGAGCGCGGACGCAGGCGTGTACTGGTCGCGGTTGCGCAGGTCGGCGTGGGTGACGATGCCGATGGGGCGGCGCTCGTCGTCGACCACGACCACGAGGTCGTGCGACCGCTTCCGGATGATGCCGTGCACGTCGCGGAGCGTCGCCCGCGGCGAGACCGAGAGGGGCGTGTCGTACCGCGGATCGGCGCGCTTGATGTGGCGGACGATGCGCTCGACCGTGTCGAGATCCATGTCCTGCGGGAGCACGCCGAGGCCGCCGAAGCGGGCCATCGTCTCGGCCATCCGCTTGCCGGTGACGGCGTTCATGTTCGCCGAGACGATGGGGTGCGAGCCGCCGGGGAAGTCCGTCGGGCGCAGGTCGGTCTCGAGGCGGGAGCCGCCGGCGAAGTAGCCGGGGGTCAGGAACACGTCTTCGAGGGCAAGCTCCAGGCTCTCGTCACGCTCGGGGTGGAGGAAGCGCATGCAGGGCTCCGATCAAGGGGGTCGCGCCGCGACGGCGGCGCAACCCGCGAGTCTAGTGCCGGTGGCCCAGGCCCGTCGCCGATTGCGCGGGAGGTCCTCCGAGGGCCTACCGATCCGAGGGAGACCGGGAGGCACGGCGGGCGGCGTCGGTCGAGGCGGCGATGACGCTGTCCAGGATCGCGGCGATCCGGGCGGCGGCGACCTCGGACGAGAGCTCGCGGGGCGGCGGCGCAGGGACCGGCAGGGCGCCCGTCTCCCGGAAGCGCGCGAGGTGGCGCGCGAGCGCCGCGGCGAGGCCCTCGACGTCGGCCGGCGAGACGCGCGCGCTGTCGTCCCGGTGCGCGAGCAGCTCGTCGACCTCGGGGCTCGCCGCGGCGCTGACGATCGGCATGCCCGACGCGGCGTAGTCGTAGGTCTTCGCGGCGATCCGCAGCACGACGCGGGGGGCCACCACGGTGAGCAGCACGTGCGCCCGCCGCAGCTCGGCCATCACGTCGCGCTGCGGGATCGGCGGCAGCATCTCGATGTACGGGGTGAGCCCGAGCCGCTCGAAGCGGTCGCGATCGTAGGCGGACGTGCGGCCGATCTGCCGCAGCACGAGGTCGCCGGGCGCGAGCCGCTCGCGGTCGATCAGCCGCCGCAGCGCGGCCCCGATCGCGTCGGCCGAGGTCTCCTCCCGCAGCGTGCCGAGGTGGAGGATGACGAAGCTGCGCGGCGGCTCCGGCGCGGGGGCCGGCGCGTACAGCGCGAGATCGAAGTGGTTGCGCACGAAGGACGACTTCGTCGCGAGCTCGGGGAACCGCGCGCGATAGGCCTCGAGGGCGCTCCTCGTGTTGAGGATCACGTGGTCGGCGCCCGCGAGCCAGCGGCGCTCGATGCGCGGCACCAGGGCGCGCCGCGCCCGCTCGGCCAGGCCGGACGGGGGGCCATGGCCGCTCTCGTGCAGCGACCACGGGTCGCGCAGGTCGAGCACGAGCGGGCCCCCAGGCCGCGCGCGGCGCGGCACGCGCGCAGGGCGGCGAACGCCGCCTCGGCGGCGAGGACGACCGGGTCGAGGTACGCATCGGCGACCTCCACCTCGGGCGGCAACGCCGCGAGGAGCCCGTCGTCGCGCGCATCCCCGGGGAAGGTCGCGGACAGGACGACGGGACGGAAGCCGTGGCGCGGCAGGTGCCGCGCGAGCTTCACCCAGCGGAACGCGCCCACGCTCGTCTGCGGCGCGAAATAGGGCGAGATCAGCAGGAACGGGCGCACGGTCGGGGGATCCATCGCAACGTACAAGACGCCCGGGCGCTCAGGCGTCGCGCGGCGGCCCGTCGCCGGCGCTCGTCCCGCGGCCGCGGCCGAGCAGGTCCGCGTAGAGCGCGAAGAGCGCGTCGAAGTGCTCGTCGCTGGCGGGCAGCCGCTCGCCCGCGGCCCGGGCCGCCGCGGCGCGCTCGCCCCGGGGGCGCGCCAGCATCCGCTCGATCGCAGCGGCGACCTCGGCGGCCGAGGCGCGCGGCGGGTAGGCCTCGGCGGCGCCGGGGCTCACGAAATCCACCGCCGCGCCGGCCGCGGGCACGACGAGCGGCAGGCCCGAGCAGAGCGCCTCGCCCAGCACGAAGCCGAACGTCTCGGCGGCGCCCCCGTGGACGAAGACGTCGGCGCTGGCGAGCAGGGCCGCGTAGGTGGCGCGGTCCTTCGCGAAGCCGAGGAAGCTCACCTGCGGCAGGCCGGCCGCGCGGCGCTCGAGCCTCGCCCTCTCGGGCCCGTCGCCCAGCACCACGAGCGCCACCGGGCGCCGCGCCGCGAGCTCCCGCGCGGCGTCGATCACGAGCGCGACCCGCTTCTCGACGGCGAGCCGGCACGCGACGAGCAGCACCGCCGCCGAGGGATCGTCCGCGAACCGGCCGAGCAGGCTCCGCCGCACCGAGGGGTCCGCGCGCGAGGGGTCGAACGACTCGCGCCGCACGCCGAAGGTGACGCGGTGGACGCGCTCGCAGCCGTGCGCGCGGAGCTGCTCGGCGATGAACGTCCCCGGGGCGATCGTCGCGTCGAACCGCCGCGACAGGGCCCGCGGCCAGGCGAACAGCGCGCCCTCCAGGGCGCGGGCGCCCGCGCGCGGGCGCACCCGGTCGTGCAGCGGCGCGGCGTAGGTGCTGATCTGGTCGGAGTGGTACACGAACGTGCGGAGCGGGACCGAGCGCTCGGTCGCCACGACGAGCGCGGCCGTGTACGGCGCGCTCGCCTGCAGCACGTCAGGGGCCTCGCGGCGGATGATGGCGCGGACCGCGCCGAGCCGGAGGAGGGCGTGGTAGGTCGGGTCGTACGGCATCGGCGGGCCGGCCACCCGCACGATGCGGCCCTGCTCGAGCGGCACGACCTCGTCGCGCGGCCCGGGCGCCACGACGACCACCTCGTGGCCGCGCCGGCTGCCCTGGCGCACGAGCTCCTCGAGGTACGACCGCACGCCGCCCCCGCGCGACGAGAAGAACTCCGCGACGTCGAGGATCTTCACGAGTGGTGGCTCCCTCGCCAGAGCATGCCGCCCTTCCATGCGCGCGTCAGCGACCCGGAGCGGTTCATCACGTGGAGCAGCGCCGGCAGGAACAGGAGCGCGCTCGCCACGCACGCGATCTCGCCGCTCACCGCGACCCAGCCGAACGAGTTCAGCGCCTGGTTGTCGGCGAAGACGAGCGAGCCGTAGCCGAGCACGGTCGTGTAGCTGCAGAGCGCCACCGGCCCGGCCGAGCGCTTCACCGCGAGGGCCACGTCACCGCCGAGCAGCCGCGCGCGATCGAAGACGTTGAACGGGTACTCGGCGCCGATGCCGAACGTGATCGGGAGCGCGATGAAGTTCAGAAAGTTGATCTTCACGTCGAGCATGGCCATCGCCACCGCCGTCCCGAGCACGCCGAGCACGAGGGACGACAGGACCGAGAACGCGCCCATCAGGCTGCCTGTCGCGAGCACCACCACGACCGTGACGGCCAGGAACGACACCGCCGTCGCCAGCGGGCCGTCGCGCTCCATCGACCGGATCATCTCGGCGAAGACCGTCGGCCTGCTCGCCGTCACGACCTGCGTCCCGTCGGGGAGGACCACGTTGCCGGTCGTGTTCGCCATGCGGAGGAGGTTCTTGCCGTTCGAGAACGAGACCTCGTTCTTGTACTTCACGTAGAACACCGTGCCCACGACCCCGTTGTTCTCCTCGAACCTGCGCCGGATGAGGTCGGGCAGATCCTGGGGGGTGATCACGCGCAAGGCCTCCGGCGGCTTCATGAGCAGGGCGCGCTCCCGCTCCTCCGGGGTCAGCGCCTTCAGCACGCGCGGGGTCAGCCGGTCGCGGATCCGCCCCAGGATCTCGATCTTCTGGCGCTGCTCCTCGACCGTGCCGGGGAGCGCGCCGGCGACGGTCGCGACGTCGGCCACGAGCTTCCCTTGCGGGTCCTTCGCGTCGTTCACCAGGATCTGCGCCTTGATGGCCGGCACCTGCTCGGGGCTGTCCGCCAGCATCATCGCGCCCGCGACGTTCATCTTGCCGCCGAAGACCTCGGACGCCTTGAGCGACCAGCTCCCCGCGCCCTTCTCGCGCGAGCTCTTCGAGCCGAGGCGCGCGAAGTTGTACTCCCACGGGTCGCTCACGTACGCGGGGAGCTTCCACGCGGCGAGGATCAGGACGACCGGCGCCACGGCGAGGAGCGCGACCGGCCACCGCTTCGTCACGCGGGCGAGCGCCCGCGCCCCGGGCCCGGCGGCGCCCTCCTCCGAGACGCGCGGCGGCGGATCGCGCAGCCAGCGCGGGAGCCTCGCCTGGATGCGCTCGATGGCGACCAGCGTCGCGGGCACGAGCGGCACGATGGAGGCCCACACCATGAGCATCCCGACGAAGCCGATCGTGCCGAACTGGCTGAACCCCCGGAAGTGCGTGATCGTGAGCGACCCGTACGCGATCGCCGCCACGCACGCCCCGACGAGCTCGGCCCGGAACGCGTTGACGACCGCCTCGCGCCGCGCCTCGTCCGCGGCCATGCCGCGCGCGCGGAAATCGCGGTACCTGGACAGGAGCACGATCGGGTAGTTGACGCCGTTGCCGACGATGATCGCCCCGAGGAACGCGCCGACCGTGTTGACGTAGCCGTAGGTCGCCGTCGCGAACGCGTACCCGGCGCTGGCGCCGAACGCCGTGGGCAGGAAGATCACGAGCAGCGACCAGGGCGAGCGGTAGTAGATCACCACGCCGCCGAGGATCAGCACGAGCGCGAGCATGGTGGCCCACACCGCCTCGCTCACGAGCGACCGCTGCTCGGCGATCGCGTTCGGGATGTCGCCCGCGTACCCGACCTGCATGGCCGGGTGGAACTTCGCCGGGTCGAGGCGCCCGACGAGCGCGGTCACGTCGTCGAGGAGCTGGGCCGCGCTGCGATCGCCCATCCCGGCGCTCCGCGAGACGATCCGGATCCCGACCATGCGGCCGTCGGGCGTGGCGAAGTAGCCGCTCGGGAACTCGTCGATCTTCTTCAGCCGCCGCTCGAGCTCCGCCCACGTGTCGTCGAGCGACAGGCCCTTCTTGGCCGGCGCGCCCGCCGCCTGACCCCCGCTCGCGCCGCCGCCCTCGCCGGCGTCCAGGTCGTCGATGAGGCCGCTCCTCAGCGCGAGCTCCAGCTCGATCGCCTCGTCCGCCT
>JAICEP010000483.1 GCA_025924095.1 Sorangium sp. | reverse complement strand
TCGCCCCCGGCGTGCCCGGCGCGCCGAGCTCACCCTTCGGCCCCTGGGGGCCCTCCGGCCCCTGAGGACCGCGCGCGCCGTCGATGCCCTTGAGGCCCTGAGGGCCCATCTCGCCCTTGGACCCCTGGAGGCCGTGCGTGCCGTCAATGCCCTTGAGGCCCTGAGGGCCGACGAACCCCGCCTGCCCCTGCGCGCCCGGCTCGCCGCGCTCACCCTTGGGCCCCTGAGGACCGCGCTCGCCCTTGGGCCCCACGGGCCCCTGGGGCCCCTGAGGACCGCGCTCTCCCTTGAAGGCCTGCTGACCCACGAATCCTTTGGTCTGCTCTGCATCGTCGGCCCAGCCCACGCCTGCGCTGACCATCACGCCCGCAAGCCCGGCGACGATTCCAGCAGAAACCGCACTCGTTCGATACTTTTGCATGTGAGTCCGCCTTTCTATCGATTTCGAGCTTCGGTGCGCTCGATTCCCGCAGACAGTCGTGTTCAGATGAGGTGGAGCCCACAGGCGAGCGAATCGGACGAAGGGCGACTCCGAGGCGGATCTCCGCCCTTGCCCAGCCCCGACTTCTCGACGAAAGTCCCACCAATTACCGGCACGAAAAGCCAGGGCGATGCGTCGATACGACACCTGACGGGTCACGCCACGACGCGGGCGCAGCCAGATGCTGCCAGCGTTCGAAGGCTCCAGTCGCCAACCCGCTGTGTCTGGAGCGATCCTAAGTTAATGGGGGCGGTTCACCAAGCCCCCAGCTGAGGGGTTGACAACCACGGCTCCTGCCGGCGCGCGTCCGCGGAGCGCCAATTGGCCGCCGCGACGCCCGCGAAGCCCGGGCGCTCTGCGGGGTTCGAACGAAGGCCGAGCACGGCGAACGCCTGGAAAAGCAGCAGCTCGCGCCCGCGAGCGCGCGACGGCGCCAGGAGAGCATCACCGCGAAAATGAGGAGATGGTTTCAGCGCTCCGGAGGCATGTCGGGCGAATCGAGTCGCCGCCGGAACACCCAGCATTTCATCTGGAACGCGGAGAGTGACTTGCGCGGAGCGCCGGCTAGGCGCCGGCGGCGAGCGCTTCGGCGAAATTCCGCGAGAGCCTCCTCGCCGCCTGCTCATCCGGCATCCCGGCGTGGACCACGAGCGCCCGATCGACGTCGCGCCGCGCCTCGTCCTCGAGCGCGGCGAGCGCCCCGCGCCGCGCCTCCTCGACGCGCCGCCGCTCGGCGGCCGAGAGCCGCGGCCGCACCCAGACGTCGATCGCCCACGAGAGCTTCGCGTGCCGCGCCTCGTCGCGCGCGATGCGCGTCATCACGCGCCGGACCAGCGGATCCTGCGCGACGCGCCCCTGCCACATGCCGACCAGCGCGCCGTACGTCTCCCTCACGCACCCCTCCGTCGCATTGTCGATCGCGAGCTCCTCCAGCGTTCGGACCGGCCTCGGCTCCACCCGCGGCGGCTGCCAGCGGCCGCCGTAACGCGCCGCGAGGCGCCGCATCACCCGCGCGTGCCGCACCTCGTCGCGCCCGGCGATGCGCGCCCGCTCCACGAGCGGCCGCGGCGCCCCGTGATGGACGAGCTCGCGCCCGAGCACCTCGAAGGCCCGGACGCTCGCCGCCTCGAGCTGCGCCACGTTCGCGAAATACGCCCCGACCTGCGTCGCGCCCCGGCCCGCGGTCCGCAGCAGCCCCGCAGGCCTCCGGCCGACGCAGGCGCCCGACTCCGACTCGATCACCTCGGATTCCAGCTCCTGCACATCGCCGCCCGCGTCCACCGCGAGCACATAGAGCGTGCGCTCGATCGGATCACAGATCTCCGTGTACCTCGTCGCGAGCACCTCGTACGCGTCCCCGGCGGGCCGGACGCCGCCCTCGTCAGGCTTGCTGCAGCGGACGGTGTAGTCCGCCAGCGACGCGGCGAGCACCGCGTCCGCGGGCGTGTTCACAGGGCCGAGCCACGCCATCACCCCGTCCCGCGTATCGAGGACGGTCACCTCGTCGCCCGTGTTGACGATCAGGAGGTGATCCGGGCAGAAATCCACGCAATCTCCGAGGCGGAACCCCTTGCTGGACGTGGCCGCCGCGATCTTCTCCTCGCACGCCGGCCTGTCCGCCGCCCCGGAGCACTTCTCCCCCACGGACTCGAGCGTGCTCTTCGTCGGGCCCCCCTGGCCCGTGGACATCCGTAGCTCGACGTAATCGGCAGGAGCCCCGGGCTCGACCCCCGCCAGGTACGGGGTGCGGCCGTCGGCCGCGCAAGGGAGGGTCTCGAAGCCGCTTGTGTCGATCCCGCACCCGCCGACGAGGGGCGCGAGCGAGAGCGACAGGACACGACGCAGGATCTTGTCGATGGAGTTGGGAGAGGCCATATGCGTCCGCACGAAACAAGTTCTGTGCCGCCGCGAACGGCGCGTGCAGCTCGCGCTTTGCGCGGACGGTGAGCGTCCCCTGCCTGACATCGTCGTCGCACCGGGCGCCCGGGGAGCGCCCGACGAGGGCGGCCGCCGTCGAGCGCGGGCCCCGCGCCGGCCGCACAAGGCACTCAGAGCGACCGTGGGCCGCACTGTGTCAGGGCCCGATTCGGGGCGACGCTCCCGCCCGGTCGACGCCGCGGGTGCATCGCCGTGGCGAACCCGGTAGAATCGCAGGATGGTCGCCCTCGACAGGAACGAACCTGACGACTACCCCGCTGTCCTCTCGACGGAACGCCTGAGCCTCCGCCCCCACCGGCCCTCCGACCTCCCGTTCATGATGGAGATGAGCGCCGATCCCGAGGTGCTCCGCTACACGGGGGACCCCGCGTTCGCCAGCGAGGACGAGGCGCGCGCGGTGATCGCGCGGCTCGCGCACCAGTTCGAGGCATTCCGCATGGGCCGGTTCGTCGTCTCGGACCGGAAGACGGGGGAGAAGCTCGGCTGGTGCGGGTTGAGGTGGCACGAGGACGACGAGCTCGCGGATCTCGGATACCGCTTCCTCCGGAAGCACTGGGGCCAAGGCTACGCCACGGAGTCGGCCGCGGCGTGCATCCGGTATGCGTTCGAGGAGCTCGGTCTCCCGCGCCTCGTCGCGCATGCGATGCTCGAGAACGCCGCGTCGGTCAGGGTGCTCGAGAAGCTCGGGTTCCGCCGGACGGGGCCAGGCGTGTGCAAAGGGTTCGCGGCGGAAGAGTTCGTGCTCCCGAGGCCGGCGCCGCCTCGGCCGGCGAGCGACGTGGCTCACTCGGGCAGCAGGTAGTCGAACGGCTTCCCCTCGTTGCCTGCCCAGTCCGTGGCGCGCACGCAGAACCGGGCCGGCAGGTCGCGGGGGTCGAGGAAGATGGGAAACCGCCGGTACCTGAGCCATTCGGCGGCCGGATCATCGCAGTCGGTCGTGTCCTGGGGGCCGAAGCGGTACTCGAAGTCCGCGAGCTCCGGCAGCGAGAAGATCGGCTCGACGCGCATGCCCTCCGTCGCGTCTCCGCCGCGCGAGAGCTCGGGCCGGCGCGAGGGCGGGGTCGTGTCGATCGTGGTGAGGACGACCGTGGGGAACGAGAGCGGCTGCCACGCGGCGTCGGGCGTCGCCGTCGGGCCGGCGAGCACGCAGAGCAGGTGGACCCCCTCGGCCTCGGGCAGCGAAAGGGCCGACAGCTCCTGGGAATCGAGCTTGATCGGGGCTGAATAGCCCTCTTGCCGGCGGCAGTCGACCTCGCCGGCGCGCCCCAGCTTGTAGCGGAAGAACCCGAGCGCGTCCCGCGCGCCGAGCGTCACATCCCAGGTGTTCGTCGCGCCGGTCACCGGATCGCTCGGTCGCTTGCGGGGAGCGGGATAGGCCAGCACGTCGAGCGCCCGACCGGCGTCGAGCGCGCAGCCCTCGCGATCCAGCGCGAAGCGACCGTCGTCCCCGAAGCAGGCGCTCACGCCGGTCACGTCGACGGCGTAGCTCGCGCCCCCGGACGACACCCCGGGGGGCGCATCGATCTCGCAAGGCCTGCCGAGGAAGCAGTCGCCGTCGGGCGGGCTCCCCAGGGTCGTGGTGTTGACGATCGCATAGACCCGCTGCGCGTCGTCCAGCACCGGCGAGCCCGAGCTGCCGTTCGCGATGTCGGCGCAGCGGTTCCGGTGCGCTCCGAACCAGTGCCAGCGGAACTCGACGATATCGAAGGTGCCCTCCTCGCTGCAGCGGGCGCGCCGCAGGAACTCCACCTCGAGCTGCGGCGCGCCGACCACCGACACGCGCGCCCCCGGAGGCGGCGCCGAGGGCGCGAGGCCGAGCGCGACGACGCCGCGCGCCGCGAGGGCGCCGATCGTCGTGTCGAGCTCGACCACGGCGAGGTCGGTGCCCTTCATCGTCGCGTAGCGGATCGTCTTCGCCGGGACCGCCACCTGCGCGTCCTCGGTGTCGCCGAAGTAGTTGAAGATCATCCGCAGCTCCGGGGTCGCCTCGGTGTCCACGAACACCGCGTTGGCCGCGGCCTCCAGGGCCCAGTCGTGGGTGCAGTGGGCGTTGGTCAGCACGTGCGCCGGCGCCTCGGGGCGCCCCGCAGGGTCGACGAGAAAGGCCGTGCAGGCGCCGGAGCCGAGCCCGCCGCTCAGCCGTCCCACCGCCCTGAGAGGAGCGCTGGCCTGGTCCCGCCCCGAGAGGAGCTCGGATTCCCCGTCTCCCGGCTCGCTCCCGCCCGAGCCGCCCGCGCCGGCCTCTCCGCCAGCGCCGGCCTCTCCGCCAGCGCCGCCCCCACTTGCCCCCGAGCCGCCGCCGCCCTGTCCTCCTGGGTCGCCGGGGGGCGACGACGGCGCGCAGGACGAGGAGACGACGCAGGCGCAGGAGAGCAGCCCTGCGATCATCAACGAGAGAGAACGCGACATCATCGAACGAGCTCCTTGAGGGCGGGACGCCGTAGCTTACCTGCCGCCTCGGCAGCCCGCCCGGCGCGATCCTGCGCGAGCGCCCCGAGCCCCTCCTTGACACGCGGCCGAGGTCGCTTCATAAATTGGTTGTACGACCAACCAATAAACCGGTGCGCCAGCGGGCGCAGGAGCGGCAGGATGCCTCGCCCGTCCAACACCGCCGAACGTCGAGCCCAGATCGCGCGCGCTCTCTTGAAGGTCATGGCGGAGCGCGGCTACGAGGGGGCGTCCATCGCGGCCATCGCGGCGGCGGCTCACCTCGCGCCGGGGCTCGTCCACTACCACTTCGAGAGCAAGCGAGAGATCCTGCTCGCCGCCGTCGCGCTGCTCGCGCAGGAGTATGCCGACCGGATCGAGCGGCGGCTCGCTCCCGCGGCGGGCGATCCGGAGGCCGAGCTCCGCGCGTTCATCGACGCGCACCTGCGGGTGGGCGAGGGGGCCGACCCGCAGGCGCTCGCGTGCTGGATCTGCGTGAGCGGCGAGGCGCTCCGGGACGCCGAGGTGCAAAAGGCGTTCGCGGGAGCGCTCGAGAGCGCGGTCAAGAAGCTCGCCGCGATCGCGCGGCGCGGCGCGCGGGAGCGGGTGTTCTCCTGCGCGCGCGGCGACGTGGACGCCGCGGCAGCGGCCATCGTGGCCACGATCCAGGGGTATTTCGTGCTCGCGGCCACGGCGCGCGATCTCATCCCCCCGGGCTCGGCCGCCGGCGCGACGTGGGCGATGGCGTCGGGGCTCTTCGGCCTCTCGTCGGCCACCCGGAAGGCGAGCCGCTGATGCGCTTTCCCCACCTGTCCTTGCGACGGCTCGGGCTCTTGACGTCGCTCTACATGTGCCAGGGTCTCCCGTTCGGGTTCTTCACCCAGGCGCTCCCCGTCCTCCTGCGCAAGCAGGGGATCTCGCTGGAGGGCATCGGCCTCGCCTCGCTGCTCGCGCTCCCGTGGGCGCTCAAGTTCCTCTGGGCGCCGCTCGTCGATCGTTTCTTCTTTCCCCGGCTCGGGCGCCGCCGCTCGTGGATCCTCCCCCTGCAAGGGCTCATGATCGTGGTGCTCGGGCTCGTCTCGCTGCGGGAGCCGGGGGAGGGGCTCTCCTCTGTCCTCGTGGCGGTGCTGATCGTCAATCTGCTCTCGGCGACCCAGGACATCGCCACGGACGGCCTGGCGGTGGACATGCTGGAGCCGGGCGAGCGGGGCTGGGCCAACGGCATCCAGGTGGCCGGCTATCGGGCCGGGATGATCGTGGGCGGAGGGGTGCTGCTCGTCTTCTTCGAGCGGCTGGGCTGGGGGCTCACCTTCGCCATCATGGCGCTGTTCATCGCGCTCCTGAGCGTCCCCACGCTGCTCGCCCGCGAGGCGGGGGGCGGGCGCGAGGGGGCGCGATCCCCCTCGTCCGTTGCCGCCATTGCCGCCTCGTTCTGGAAGCGCCCCCATGCCCGGCGGG
>JAICEP010000482.1 GCA_025924095.1 Sorangium sp. | reverse complement strand
ACCGTGGGCGAGCCGTCGATGACCTTGGACGCCCGCGGGACGAGGTGCGTCAGGACCGACGTCAGGAACACGAGCACGAGCGGCTCAGCTCCAGCCGGCGCCGCATGGCCGGCGCGCGAGGCGGCTCGGGCGGCGCCGCGCGAGCGCGCCCGTTCGCCTGGGCGGGCTGAGGAGCAGAGATCTCATGACGGGACCGGACCATCGCGCACCCGCTGTACAAGAGTGATGCCGCGGTCAGCTCGGTGAATCCGAGCTGCTACGGCGCTGCTGGAGCGCTCGGGGGCTCCTCCGCTACCCCGGCATCCACGGGCGGCGGCGCGTCCTCGGGCGGCGGTGCTTGCTCGGCCGCCGGCGGGGGCGGGTCGGACTCCCGCTTGGCCGCCGCTGCGTCCTCGTCCACCTCGACGGCGGGGGTCGAGGCATCGGCCACCGGCGGGCAGGCCGACTCCCCGGCCTCCTGCGCCCCGCCAGCAGGGCAGGCCGCGGCCACGGGCTCGTGCGGTGCGTCGGTCGGGGACGCCTGCGCCTCGAGCCGCGGCGCCTCCACGCCCGCGTCGGCCACCGGTAGATCCGGGAGCGGCGCCCTCGCGGTCGGCGCCGGCGACCTGACGGGCGCGGCGGCGGGCGCCGGGGACGGGGTCGGAGGGGGAAACGTCTTCGGGGCGCGCGCGGGCGACGAGGCCACGGGCTCGACCGGCGGCACCACGACGCCGAGCGCCAGGGTGGCCGTGAGGGAGGTCGGCTCGGCCGCCGGACGCACCGGAGGCGGCTCCTCGACGACCGTCGCCGCAGGCGCGGCCGGAGACGCCGGCGTCAGCTCGACCGCGGGGCGCGTCGCGACAGGCGCCACGCTCCACGCCGCCGCCCCCGCCATGAGGACGAACCCCGCCGCCGCGACGCGACGGAACGGGAAGCGCTCCCGCAACGACGGCCGCACCGACGCGGACGCCACCCCCGGCGGATTCACCATCGCGGTCGCCTCGGACCACGCGCGCTCGCCGCTCTCGTCGAGCGCCCCGCGCCCCACCAGAACCGGCGCCCTGCGGCTCGACTCCCCGGGCATCCGGCGCGCGGACGCCATGGGCAGCTGCAGCTCCAGCGAGTCGTCGGCGCGGCGCGAGTGCAGCGTCGGCGCAGCGCTCACCACCATCGACCGCGGCGACTGCGCGGGGAGCTGGCTCGCCCGCTCGTCCAGCCACTGCGCGCGGAGCGACGCGCCGGACACGTCCTCCGAGACACCCCGCGAGAGGAGCCACGTCGCGAGCGCGACGCCGAGCTCACGCATGCTCCCCCAGCGATCCGCCGGAGCCTTGCGCAGCCCGCGCTCGATGATCGACCACAGCGCCGGGTCAGTGCCGCACCGCTCGACGAGCGACGGCACCGGATCCTGGATGACCGCCCGAAGCGTCCCGAACCCCTGCTCCCCGGCATAGGGCGTCTCGCCCGCGATCGACTCGTACAGCATCGTGCAGAGCGCCCAGATGTCCGCGCGATGATCGATGCGGCCCTGTCCCAGCGCCTGCTCGGGCGGCATGTACTGCGGGGTCCCGATCACGGCCGCGCCCGTCGAGCCGGACTCGGGCTCGGTCCACGTCACCTTCGCGATCCCGAAATCGACGACCTTCGGATGGATCCTCCCGTCGCCCTGAGCCGCGAGCATCACGTTGTCCGGCTTGAGATCCCGGTGGACGACGCCGCGCTCGTGCGCCGCGTGCATCGCGCTCGCGACCGGCAGCAGGATCGCGATCGCCGCCTCGGGCGAGAGCCGCTGCTCGCGGCAGAGCACGTCCCGAAGGGCCTCGCCCTCCAGGAGCTCCATCACGATGTACGGCGTGCCGTCCGCGGTCTTGCCGAGATCGAAGACGCGCACGATCCCCGGATGACTGAGCTTCGCCGCAGCCCGCGCCTCGCGCAGCAGGCGCTCCGCGATCGCAGGAGAGCGCATCTCCGGCCGCAGCACCTTGATGGCCACGTTGGCCTCGAGCGCCGTGTTCGCGGCGACCCAGACAGAGCCCATCGCCCCCTCTCCCGCCTTGCGCAGGAGCTGGTACTTGTCGCCCACCACGGTGCCGGCCTCGAAGCGCTCCCCTAAGGTGTGCTCGAACCCCTGGGTCATGTTGCTCGACATGCGCTCTCCTGCCGCCTGCTTCGGCCATCCGCCGCCCACCACGTCACGCTTCGCCACGGGCCAAACCTGGAGCATCGCTCGTGCCAGGCGTTCCTCTCGGGGAGCGCCTGAAATGCCGCACGGGGCCGTCAGCGGCGGCGCGACCGTGCGAGGCAAGTTGCCACGCGCCGAGCAGCGCCCCGGCGGCACGCGAGCCCCCGCCCCGCGAGCCGGCTAGATGAAGCTGTCATAAGGGCGTCGCTGCGCGCTCTCGCTCCGGACGTTCTCGGCGCCGGAATACTCGAGGATCATCTCCAGGATCTCGGCGTCTCGCCCCGAGGTCGCATGAACGCCCACAAGGATCACACCCTGCTGCAGGCCGCTCTCGTAGACGCGCGCGCGGTGCTCGGGGATTCCAGCGCCGACGAGCGCACCGACGAAACCGCCGGCCGCGCTGCCCGCCCCCGCGAGCGCTGCCTCGATGGGGCCCGCCACGACGAGCCCCAGGCCAGGCAGCGCCACGCTCGCGTCGATCCCCGCGAACGCGGCGAAGGCCGCCCCCACCGCGCCGCCGACGTCCGCCCTCGAGCCGTCTCCGCCGTCGACAGGGTGGCTGCACGCAGCGTCGCTCATGACAAGGCTGATGGAGTCGCGCTTGTATCCACAGCTCATGACGCGCTCAACCGCTCTCTCGGCGTCGAGCTGTGTCCTCACAAGACCGGTCACCAGCTTTGCCCTCACCTACGGCTCCTTTCCCGAAGAACGTCCTCGCCGGGCGCGTCCCCTCTCTTCTCTGTACTCTGGAATCCCACACCGGCACAGCAGGCTCCGTGCCAGCAAAGAATGCCTCCAATGCACGCTGTCCTGCGCCGTCGGCTGTGGACGGTCGGCGCGCGAGCCTGCGCAGAGACGCCACACTGGGGCGTCATTGCAGCCAAGACGAACCCGCGCGCGCTCGGACACGGCCGCGCGGGGGTGAACCGGGGATGAAGCGAGCTCAGCGATGCAGCCAGATCCGGAGCAGCGCGAGCAGCTGCTCCGTGTCGACCGGCTTGGAGATGTAGTCTGTCGCGCCGGCCTCCAGGCATTTTTCGCGATCGCCCTTCATCGCCCTGGCCGTGACGGCGATGATCGGCAGCGTCTGGAAGGCGGGCCGATTCCGGATCGCCCGCATCGTGTCGTATCCGTCCATCTCCGGCATCATGATGTCCATGAGGACGACATCGATGCCGCTCGTCCTCTCCAGACGTTCGATGGCCGCCTTGCCGGTGTCGGCGGCGAGCGTGGTCATCCCGTGGCTCTCGAGGACGGTCTTCAGCGCGTAGATGTTGCGGAAATCGTCGTCGACGATCAGCGCGAACTTGCCGGAGAGCGCGGCGGCCGACTCGTGGAGCTGCTCCACGATGAGCCGCTTCGGCTCGGGCAGATCCGAGATCCGGCGGTGCAGCGCGAGCGTGACCTCGTCGAGCAGCCGCTCCCTCGACTGGACGTGCTTCACGGGCAGCCGCTGCGCGAGGCGGCCGATCTGCACCTCGTCGTCCCCGGCGATATCGGCCGGTGTGTACACGATGGCCGTCAGATCGGCGAAGCGCCCGGCGCGGTCGAGGTGCTCGATGAGCTCGAAGCCGGGCATGTCGGGCAGGCGCAGCCCGAGGACGAGCGCGTCGCACGGCTCGCGCTCGAGCGCGGCGAGCGCCTCCTGGCCCGTCGTCACGCTGGTGATCGCGAGCCCCTCGTCCCCGAGCAGCTCGACCACGGGATCGCCCGATGCCCTGTCCGGCTCGACCACGAGCAGCCGGCGCCGCGGCGAGCTGACCAGCCCGTCGAGCCGCGCGAACGCCTCGTCGAGCGCCGTCCGGCTGCTGAGCGGCTTGATGAGGAGCCCCACCGCGCCCATCCGCCGCGCGCGGCTCCGCTCCTCCTCCGTCTCCGTCGTGATCACCTGGACCGGGACGTGCCGCGCCGACAGATCGCGTTTCAGGCAGTCGAGCACGCGCCAGCCGTCGATGTCGGGCAGGTTGATGTCCAGCGTGATCGCCGACGGCTTGAGCTCGCGCACCAGCGAGAGCCCCGTCGCGCCGCGGACGGCGACGACCGCCTTGAAGCCGTGCTCTCGCACGACGTCCACGAGGAAACGGGCGAACGCCGTGTCGTTCTCCACGATCACGATCGCGCGGTCGCCGGGGCGGACGGTCTCGCTGTCGTCGATGATCTGCGTGTCCACGACCGTGGCCATGCGCTCCGACGGCCGGCTGCTGTGGACGGTCTCATCGAGGGCGAGCGGCGCGTCGAGGATGTGCGCCGGTTGCCGCCGCGCGGCGCGCAGGGGCCGGTGGTTGCGCGGCAGATAGAGCGTGAACGTGCTGCCGCGGCCCGGCGCGCTGACGAGCGTGAGATCGCCGCCCAGCAACCGCGCGATCTCCCGGCTGATCGCGAGCCCGAGCCCGGTGCCCCCGTACTTGCGGCTCGTGCTCCCGTCCGCCTGCTGGAACGCCTCGAAGATGATCTGCTGTTTGTCCGGCGCGATCCCGATGCCCGTGTCGTGGACGGAGAGGGCGATCACCGCGTCGGCCCGGCTGAGCACATCGTTCTCACGGCTCCAGCCGTCGCGGGCCACTGTCACCTCCAGGATCACCTTGCCGCGCTCGGTGAACTTGAAGGCGTTGGACAGCAGGTTCTTGAGCACCTGCTGCAGCCGCTTCGCGTCGGTGAGCATCGAGGACGGCAGCATCGACGAGAAGGCGAGCTCGAAATCGACCTTCTTGGACTCGGCGACGTGCCGGAACGTACGTTGTACGTAATCGGACAGGTCCTTGAAGTTGATCTCGCCCACGTCGACGACGACGGTGCCCGACTCGATCTTCGAGAGGTCGAGGATGTCGTTGATGAGCGCCAGGAGATCGGTCCCCGACGCGTGGATCGTCTTCGCGAACTCGACCTGCCGCGCGGTGAGGTTCTGGTCGTTGTTCCTGGAGAGCTGGTCCGAGAGGATGAGGAGGCTGTTCAGCGGGGTCCTGAGCTCATGGGACATGTTGGCCATGAACTCCGACTTGTATTTCGACGTGAGGGCGAGCTGCCGCGCCTTCTCCTCGAGGGCCTGGCGGGCCTGCTCGACCTCGTGGTTCTTCCGCTCGACCTCGACGTTCTGCTCGGCCAGCAGGCGCGCCTTCTCGCCGAGCGCGGCGTTCGTCTCCTGGAGCTCCTCCTGCTGGCTCTGGAGCTCGCGCGCCAGCGACTGGGACTGCTTGAGCAGGTCCTCGGTGCGCATGTTGGCCTCGATCGTGTTGAGCACGATGCCGATCGACTCGGTGAGCTGACCGAGGAACGCCTGGTGGGTCGGGCTGAAGCGCTCGAGCGACGCGAGCTCGATGACGGCCTTGACCTGCCCCTCGAAGAGCACGGGCATTACGATGATGTTGACCGGGGGCGCCTCGCCGAGGCCGCTCGTGATCGTGATGTAGTCGGGCGGCGCGTTGACGAGGAGGATCTTCTCCTTCTCGAGCGCGCACTGCCCGACGAGCCCCTCGCCGAGCTTGAACTGGTTGTCGACGTGCTTGCGCTCCTTGTACGCGTAGCTCGCGAGCAGCTTCAGCACGGGCTCCTCCCGGGAGGAGTCCATGATGTAGAAGACGCCCTGCTGCGCCGTGACCACGGGGGCGAGCTCGGACAGGATGAGGCGGCCGACGGTGAGGAGCGCCTTCTGCCCCTGGAGCATGCGCGAGAACTTGGCGAGGTTGGTCTTGAGCCAGTCCTGCTCGCTGTTCTTCAGCGTCGTGTCCTTGAGGTTGCGGATCATCTCATTGATGTTGTCCTTCAGCGCCGCGACCTCGCCCTGCGCCTCGACCTTGATCGACCGGGTGAGGTCGCCCTTGGTCACGGCGGTGGCGACCTCGGCGATCGCGCGCACCTGCGTCGTGAGGTTCGCCGCGAGCTGGTTCACGTTGTCGGTGAGGTCCTTCCAGGTGCCGGCGGCGCCGGGCACGCTCGCCTGCCCGCCGAGCTTCCCGTCGATGCCGACCTCGCGCGCGACGTTCGTCACCTGATCCGCGAAGATCGCGAGGGTGTCGATCATGCCGTTGATCGTGTCCGCGAGCGCGGCGATCTCGCCCTTCGCGTCGACGACCAGCTTGCGCTTGAGATCGCCGTTGGCGACCGCGGTCACGACCTTGGCGATGCCGCGCACCTGGTTCGTCAGGTTGCCGGCCATGAAGTTCACGTT
>JAICEP010000481.1 GCA_025924095.1 Sorangium sp. | reverse complement strand
GTGGCTGCCGTCGCTGCGGCCGAAGCGCTCGGAGTGCGCGCAGATGCTCGAGAGCCTGGGAGCGCTGTACGTGCGAGGCGCGAAGGTGGACTTCGCGGGCTTCGACCGCGACCGGGCCCGGCGCAAGCTCGTGCTGCCCACCTATCCCTTCCAGCGCCGTCGATGCTGGATCGACCCGCCTTCCGCCACAAAGAACGGCGCGGCCGCGCCGGCCAGCGCCGATACGTCGGTTGCCCGCTACTACGATGCGCTCTCCACGGTGGACGCGGGCGACTCGCCCGAGAGGGATTCGCTCGAGCCGGCCTACCTCACCTTCCCGCCGTTCCGGGAGGCCGTTCCGGAGTTCTCCTGGCTCAGGACCATGGCTCGCCCGCGAAGGCACCCGGCGGATTTCGCGCGCATCGGCGCCGCCCAGCGCGAAATGCGGCAAGTCGCGTTCCGGCACGTCGATTTCCTGTCCTGCTCCAAGGCGCTCGACTTCGGGTGCGGCCACGCCGCGGATCTCGTCGCGCTCGCGGAGCAGTATCCGCACCTCGAGCTCCACGGCTACACGATCTCCCAGGAGCAGGCCCGGATCGGTCATCGAAAGCTCCGCGCCCACAGGCTCGAAGATCGCGTGAAGATCTTCAACTGCGACAGCACGCGGCACGACTTCCCGTCGCAGTACGACGTGATCCTTGGGTTCGAGGTGGCCGCGCACATCGCGGATAAAGACGCGCTCTTCGCGAACGTCAGCCGGCACCTCCAGCAGGGCGGCTTCGTCGTGATGGCGGACTTCGTCTCGAATGGCGCGTCTGCCATCGTGCACGAGGAGACGTCGTCGTACCTCGTGACTCGGGACGAGTGGTGCGACCTCTTCGCGCGCTACCGGCTCAGCGTGGCCGAGTGCGTGGACGTCAGCCGCGAGGTCGGGAACTTCTTCCACGACGAGCGCCTGGAAGAGCACTTCGCCGAGGTCGGTCCGGGGCTCGATCCGCTCGTCCTCCAGAGCTTCCGGTCGTACGCGAACCTCGGCAGGATGCTCGAGAAGAAGCTCGTGAGCTATGTCCTCCTGGTCCTGCGCAAGGACGGCTATGCGCGCGCAGAGCACGTCTCCCGCGCCGCCCGAGCCCGGATGAGCGCGCCGCTCCCGTATGCCGCGGCGGCCCGGGGCGAGGAGATGCCCGCCGCCGCGCTCGAGAACGGCGCGCCCTCTCCGCTCTCCGCCGGCGCGCGGGCCGACGCCTCGCTCGATGCCGGGGTGTACGCGGTCGAGTGGTCGCCGCTGGAGCGCCGCGCTGCCTCGTCGCGGCCGGCGTCGGAGAGCCCGGGCTCGTGGCTCGTCGTCGCCGATGGCGGGGGGGTGGGCGCTCGCCTCGCGAGCTTGCTGGAGGCGAAGGGCGAGCGCTGCGATCTCGTCCGCCCGAGCGACGCCGCGCGCCGCGAGCGGCTCGCGGAGATCCTCCGGGACGCGGCGCAAAGGGACGGCCGGCCTCTCCGCGGGCTCCTGCACCTCGGGAGCCTCGACGCGGGGACGGCGGAGCCAGCCTCGACGGAGGCGCTCGACGCGGCGCAGGCGATGGGCTGCGTGAGCCTGCTCGCGTCGATCCAGGCGCTCGCGGACGTGCCGGAGGCTCGCTCCGCCCGGCTCTGGGCCGTCACGCGTGGCGCGCAGCCGGTCTCCGGCGCAGCTCCGGCGATCGCGGCGGCGCCGGTATGGGGGCTCGGGCGGGTGGCGGCGCTCGAATACCCCGAGCAGTGGGGCGGGCTCGTGGATCTGGCGCCGGAGGCGTCCGACGCGGACGCGGCGCAGCTGCTCGACGTCATCGAGCGCCCTGACGGCGAGGATCAGATCGCCCTCCGGGGCGGCCAGCGTCACGTCGCCCGGCTCGCGCCGCAAGCCGTCCAGGAGGCGTCGCGGGTCGAGGTGAGCGCCGACGCGATCTACTTGATCACGGGCGGGCTCGGCGCGCTCGGCCTCGCGGTGGCGCGATGGCTCTTCGCGCGCGGCGCGAGGCACCTCGCGCTCGTCGGACGCCGCGGGCTGCCGCCGCGCGACACCTGGGCCGATCTGCCGGCGGATCACCCGCTCCAGCCGGCGATCTCTGCCGTCCGCGCCCTCGAGGCGGAGGGGGCGAGCGTGCAGGTGATCGCCGCCGACGTGGGGGACGAAGCGCGGATGACCGAGCTCTTCACGTCGCTGCGCGCAGCGGAGCTCCCGCTGCGCGGCGTCGTGCACGCCGCGGGCTTCGCGGACACGCGGCCGATCCGGGCGCTCGACGAGCGCTCCGTCGAGGCGGTGCTCCGCGCCAAGGTGAGGGGCGCGTGGCTCCTCGATCGGCTCGCGCGCGGCGCGCCCCTCGACTTCTTCGTCTCGTTCTCGTCGATCGCGTCCGTCTGGGGCTCCGCGGGGATGGCGCACTACGCCGCGGCCAACGCCTTCCTGGACGCCCTCGCGCACGCGCGCCGGCACGAGGGCCGGCCCTACGTCAGCGTGAACTGGGGGCCCTGGGCGGGCGGAGGCATGGCCTCGCCCGAGCTCCTGGCAGAGCTCGAGCGGATCGGGATCTCCGCCCTCTCGCCCGAGGACGGCCTCGCGATGCTGGAGCGCCTCGCCGGCGGCGGCGTCGCGCAGGCGGTGGTCGCCCGGGTCGACCTTCGCGTCTTCAAGTCGATCCAGGAGGCGATGCGGCGGCGGCCGCTGTTCGAGCGCTTCGAAGGCGCGTCCCGCGGGCCTGCGCCCGCGGCCGGCGAAGAGCATGGCCTGCAGCGCGAGCTCTCCGAGGCGCTCCCGCGGGCGCGCTCCTCGATGGTGGCCGAGCACGTCCGCTCGCACGTGGTGAAGATCCTGAGGCTCGATCCCTCGGACCCCATCGACCCGCGCCGCCCGCTCCGCGAGCTTGGCCTCGACTCGTTGATGGCGGTCGAGCTCCGGAACCTCGTCGAGCGCTCCACCGGCCGTCGCTTCTCCGCGACGCTCCTCATCGACTATCCGACGCTCGAGGCGCTCTCGCGGAAGGTCGCGGAGGAGCTGCTCGGGCCCGAGGTCGGGCCGGACGGGCTCGACGCGAAGCCGCCGGGAGCCGAGCCGCCTCGGCCGGAGGCCGCGGCCGATCTCGACGATCTCTCGGAAGACCAGATGGCCGCCGCGCTCGCGGAGGAGCTCGCCGCGATGCGGACTCTCAGGCTGACCTCATGAGCAATCCTGTCGATCGCATCGATTACCGCGGGCTCCTCAAGGAGGCGACCCTCGAGCTCCGGGAGATGCGCGCCCGCTACGAGGCCCTGCAGCGCGCCCGCACCGAGCCCATCGCCATCGTCGGCATGGCCTGCCGCTTCCCGGGCGCCGACGATCCCGAGGCTTTCTGGCGGCTGCTCCGCGACGGCACGGACGCGATCCGCGAGGTCCCGCCCGAGCGCTGGGACGTCGACGCCTACTACGACCCCGACCCCGGGACGCCGGGGAAGATGTACACCCGCCAAGGCGGCTTCCTCGACGGCATCGATCGCTTCGACGCTGCGTTCTTCGAGATCGCGCCGCGCGAGGCCGCGCGCGTCGATCCGCAGCAGCGCCTCCTCCTGGAGGTCGCCTGGGAGGCGCTGGAGCGCGCCGGCCGCGCGCCGGACCAGCTCGCGGGCACCGAGACCGGCGTGTTCGTCGGCATCAGCAACACCGACTACGCGCAGCTCTGCATCGGCGGGGGGGATCCGACCCGGATCGACGCATACCTGCCGACCGGCACCATGTTCAGCGTCGCCGCGGGTCGTCTGTCCTACGTGCTCGGCCTGCACGGACCCTGCATTGCTGTCGACACCGCCTGCTCGTCGTCGCTCGTCGCGATCCACCTGGCCTGCCAGAGCCTGCGCAGCGGTGAGTGTCGCGTGGCCCTCGCCGGGGGGGTGAACCTCATCACCTCGCCGCTCTCCACCATCGCTGTCTCGCAGCTGCGCATGATGGCCCCGGACGGCCGCTGCAAGACGTTCGACGCCGCGGCCGACGGCTACGTGCGCGGCGAGGGGTGCGGCATCCTCGTGCTCGAGCGCCTCTCCGACGCCCTTGCCAACAAGAGCCCCATCCTCGCCGTCGTCCGGGGCTCGGCGGTCAACCACGACGGGCGCAGCGGCGGGCTCACCGCTCCGAACGGTCCGGCCCAGGAGGCGGTCATCCGCCGCGCGCTCGCCAGCGGCGGCGTTTCGCCCGCGGAGGTGAGCTACGTCGAGGTGCACGGGACCGGCACCTCGCTCGGTGATCCGGTCGAGGTGGGCGCGCTCCGGGCGGCGCTGCGCCACGGGCGCTCACCGGAGCAGCCGCTCTGGCTCGGATCGGTCAAGACAAACCTGGGACACCTCGAGTCGGCGGCGGGCATCGCCGGCCTGATGAAGGTGGCGCTCGCCTTCCAGCACCGCGAGATCCCGCCGCACCTGCACCTCAAGGAGCTCAGCCCTCACATCACGCTCGACGACATCCCGGCGTCTGTCCCGACGCAGCGGACCGCCTGGGAGGTCTCTGTCGGGCGGCGCATCGCCGGCGTCAGCTCGTTCGGCTTCGGCGGGACCAACGCGCATGCCGTGCTGGAAGAGGCGCCGGCGGCGGCGGAGAAGGCGCCCCCGGCGGAGCGCCCGCCGCACCTCCTTTGCCTGTCGGCCAAGCAGCCGGAGGCGCTCGAGGCCATGGCCTTGCGCTACGCCGCGCACCTCGAACAGCACCCCGCGGAGCGGCTCTCTGACGTCTGCTATACGGCGGGCATCGGGCGCGCCCACTTCGCGCAGCGGCTCGCGATCGTCGCGGACACGCGCCGGGAGATGCGCCAGGCGCTCGACGCTTTCGCCCGGGGGGAGCTCGGGGCCGGCGCGGCGCGGGGCGAGGCGCCGATCGAAGGGCCTGCCCGGGTTGTGTTCCTCTTCTCGGGTCACGGCTCTCAATGGGCGGGGATGGGAGGAAGGCTCCTCGACGAGGAGCCCGCCTTCCGCAAAGCGCTCGAGGCGTGCGACGCCGTGATCCAGCGCGAGGCCGGCTTCTCGGTCGTGGCCGAGATCTGTGCCGATGAGCGGAGCGCACGGCTCGATCCGATCGACGTCGGCCAGCCTGCGCTGTTCGCCTTCCAGGTAGCGCTCGCGGCGCTGTGGAGATCGTGGGGCGTCGAGCCCTGGGCGATCCTGGGGCACGGCGTGGGCGAAGTGGCCGCGGCGCAGGTCGCCGGAGCGCTCACGCTGGAGGACGCCGCGCGGATCATCTGCCGGTGGAGCCGCCTGCTCCGCAAGGTCAGCGGGAAGGACGCCACGATCCTGCCCGAGCTCCCGATGGAGAAGAGAGAGCCGCTGGGCGCGGAGCTCTCCGCCGCGCTGCGCGGGATCGCTCCGAAGAGGGCGAGCCTGTCGATGCGCTCGACGGTGACGGGAGAGATCGCGCACGGAGAGGAGCTCGGCGCGGAGTACTGGGCGAGGAGCCTCTGCGGCCCCCTGCAGCTCGCGCGCGCGACGCACGCCTTGATCGAAGGTGGTCACGCGGTGTTCCTCGAGGTGAGCCCCCATCCCATCCTCGCGCCGGCCATCGACGAGACCCTGCGCGAAAAGAGGCGAAAAGGGGCGGTGATCGCCTCGTTGCGGCGGCACGCCGAGGAGCGGCGAAGCTTGCTCCAGGCGCTCGGCGCGCTCTACGCCCACGGCGGCGTCGTGGCCTTCCGGCAGCTCCATCCCGAGGGCCGCGTCGTCGTGCTGCCGACCTATCCGTGGCAGCGGGAGCGCTACTGGGTCGATGTCGAGCAGGCGTCCGGGGGCTCTTCGGGGTCGCAGGGCGCAGCGGAAGGCTCGCCGTTCCTCCTGCAGATGTGGCGGCGCGCGGAGCCGCAGGGCGCGCCGGAGGTGCCGGCGCCGAAGGGATCCTGGCTGCTCCTCTCGGACGAAGCGGGGCTGGCGAGAGAGGTGCAGTCGCTCCTCGAGGCGCGCGGGGAGACGGTGGTGCGCGCCGGGCTGCGGGGCCCGGAACAGGGCGACGAGCGCGGCTACACGCTGGATCCAGCGGCTCCGGCCAGCTTCGATTCCCTGCTGCGCGACGCCTTCCCGGGCGGTGCTCCCCGCCGCGGCGTGATCCATCTGGGGAGCCTCGACGGCCCCGCGCCGGAGTCGATGACCGCGGCGTCCCTCGACGCTGCGCAGACGCGCGGCGCTGGCTGCGCGCTGCACATCGTGCAGGCGCTCGTCCGCGCAGGCTTTCGCGATATGCCGCGCCTCTTCCTCGTCGCGCGGGGGACGCAGGCGATCGACGGCGAGCCCCGCGGCGTCGCTGTCGCGCACGCGCCGCTCTGGGGCCTCGGGCGCACCGTCGCCCTCGAGCACCCCGAGCTTCGGTGCACGCGCATC